>CACYDC010000039.1 GCA_902773025.1 uncultured Ruminococcus sp. | reverse complement strand
ATCATCTGTGTTTCTTTATCAGGACCGCCCTGTGTAAGTGCAAGGTTCTGGTCAAACAATCTGAACGTATTTGTTATTGTAAGGAACAGACAGATCGTTATCGAAGGCATTATCTGAGGGATCGTTACATGGATCAACCTCTGCCATTTATTTGCACCGTCTATTTCAGCTGCCTCAAGCAAATCCGGAGATATATTCTGGATACCTGAGATATAGATTATCATCATATATCCTATCATCTGCCAGTTCATAAGGATTACCATTCCCCAGAAACCGTAGTTTGCATTCAGCATCATACTTGCATTAAAATAATACAGTACCCCGTTTATTATCATACTCCAGATATATCCGAGTACAAGTCCTCCGATAAGATTAGGCATGAAGAATATTGTACGGAATACATTTGTACCCTTGAGAGCCTTTGTAAGCATCATTGCTAAGATAAATGCAAGCATATTAATTGTAATAACAGAAACAATAGTGAATTTAGTTGTGAAGCCAAGCGCATTCACAAAGTCATTATTTCTTGTAAATGCCTTGATGTAGTTATCAAATCCTACAAACGCTTCTACATTATTTACAACCTTGTATTTGCAGAATGACAGATACAGACCCATAAAAAAAGGCGCCAAAAATGCTATTATAAACGCTATAAATGTCGGCAGCGCAAACAAAGGAAACCATTTTTTTATTGTATTATGCATAAATGTCCTCCTTTAAGTCAATACCCCTCCTGCCCTCGAAAGAGCAGGAGGGTGCTTATCAGATCTACTTAAAACTAAGAGGATCAATCTTCAGCGTCTTCACGCTCTGCTTTCCATGATTTCTTTGCATCATCAACTACTGCTGACCAATCCTTCTGACCCTGTGCATACTTAAGCAATGATGCACCGAAGTCTTTCTTCCAGTTCTCTGAAGGAATACCCTGGAATGTCCACTCAACTACCTTGTACTTATCTTTGCTCATCCAATCAGCAACTGCCTTTGCAAGCGGATCAGACGGCTTTTCATTCTCACCGAATGAACTGAACGGTGCGTTGAAGCCAAGCTCTTCTACAACTGCTTTCTTACCATAATCGCTTGTGAACAGCCAATAAAGGAAATCTGCGGAAGCCTGTCTTGTTGCGTCATCCATCTTACTATTGATTGCAAGATAGTTCTCTGTACCAACGCAGATACCCTGTGTTTCTTCACCTTCTACACCTGTGTACATCGGGAAGAATCCGATATTTTCTTCTTTTACTACGTTACCGTCGATCTTTGAAACCTGGCCCCATGCCCAGTTACCATTCTGAACCATTGCGCACTTGCCGGCAGCAAATTCAGCCATTGATTCTTCAACTGTTTTATTTCCGAGTACACCCTTATCGGTGCAGGAATTATCGATATAAAGATCAAACAGATTCTTATAATTGTCTGCATACTTGAACTCGAATTCCTTCGCCTGGAAGCAATTATCTACTGAACCCTTATCACTCTTGAATTCGTAATAAAGCGGTATGTTCATAAGGTGAGTCTGCCATCTCCAGTCTTCACCTGTCTTAAGTGTTGTTGATGCGAATACACCCTCAATACCAAGCTCAGCCTTCTTAGCTGTCATATCCGTTACTACTTCTGAAAGCTTGCTGAAATTATTTATCTCATCAATAGATGTTGCCTTTGCTCCGCTTGTCTTGAAATACTTATCAAGAATAGCCTTATTGTAGATGATACCGTAACCTTCAACTGCATAAGGAATACCGTATACACCGTCACCCTTTGAAAGTGCAAGTGACTTATCGTTCATTTTGTTATAAAGATCTGTTTCTGAAAGATCTGAACAATAATCCTTCCAGTTTGAGTATCCAACAGGTCCGTTGATCTGGAAGATTGTAGGCGGATCTGATTTAGCAAGCTCTGCCTTTAGCTTCTGCTCATATTCACCGTCTGCTGCAGTCTCAACCTTAACCTTGATCTTTGTTTCTTTTTCATACTGTTCTGCAATTGCCTTATACTTATCAGCAATCTCAGGCTTGAAGTTAAGGAAGTATATCTGCTTTACAGATGATGTATCAACCTTATTATCACCGCCGCCTACCTTTACCTTTGAACTTTCACCCTGCTGCTGACAGCCCGCAAACGCACCAGCCATCATACATCCTGCCATTGACAATGCCAGAACTCTTTTGATTTTTTTCATTTGATTTACAGCTCCTTTATAAAAAATTTAGAAGAATTCAGTGTCGCAGATAAATCTTTTCAACCCGTACACCACGACCCTATTCCATCACTATAATATCATTATCCAACTAATTTATCAATTGTTTTTAATAATTTTTAATTATTTTTGTTATTTTCATACAATTATTGATACTCCCATTTATTGCTAATGCATATAAAATAATAATTGTTATTCTTTTATTATAATTTTTAAATAATAGTATGGCAAGCAATAAGCTTTCTTACTATTATATGACGAATTTTCTTTATTACAGTATTGTTTTTATTTCCAATCCGACATAATAAAATGATTATTGCAATTATGAGAAATATATGATACAATTGCCTTAATACAGCACATAGATGTTGCCGCTGCTGCACTTTGATTCTTTGTTTTATTCCTGTGCAAATTAACGGGAAATCAATGCAGAGGTGCCACTATGCAGCAGGACTGTCGCTGCGCTGTGTTATCTAAGGAAAAATATAAAGTAACAAGGAGATGTTTATCTATGAAAAGAAAGCTTACCGCATTATTGCTTACTGCTATGCTGGCTGTTTCATTCGCTGCATGCAATAAGGATGACAACAACTCTAACAGTAAGTCCGGCAACAGCAATTCCTCAAGCGCTTCTACTGAAGCAAGTAAAGATGCCTCTGCTGATGGTGATAAATCCGCTGACGGTGACAATTCTGCTGCTTCTGATGACAAGGATACAACTGCTTCTACAACAGATAATTCTGCTGCTCCTGCTGCAAATTATGAGGTTGACGACAATATCAAAAAGCAGCTCGATGCAAATCTTACAGATGAGATCATAAGCGAAAATGCAAAGGCTGCTTTCCAGAAATTTGCTGCTAAGGAACTCGACATTGCTGCTACGCTCAGAATTGAACAGCCCGATGCAACCGCTATGCAGGATGTTTCTGTTAAAATTGGTTTCGCAAAGAACGGCAATAACGACATCCGCGCAAATGTTGAGGTATCCGGATTCGCTCTGGATTATCTTATGAAGGGCGGAGAGTCATATTTCCTTGACGCAACTGAAAAGGCAGCTATCCATATGCCTAAGTCAGATACAGCTGCGCAGGAGGTTTCTCTTGAAAGCACACCTGATTCTTCAGCTGCTTCTTCCATTCCTACTGATGCTCTCAAGAAGGGTGATTCCGGCGATGAGGACTTCAACGGTGAAAAATGCAGCTTTGAAAGCTACACCATTGATGCTTCAAAGATTTCTTTGCCTATGTCCGGTCTTTCAAACACAAGCGCTGAAGACGCTACACTTAATCTGAAAATTTATTACAGTGGTTACGATTTCAAGGGATTTGTTATTGAAAACAGCAAAACAAAAATGACTCTGACAATTGACAAGTTTGATACGGCTGCTGATGCTTCTAAATTTGACGTTCCGGCAGACTATGAAACAAAAGAAGATGACGGCAGCTATATGATGAATCTTCTCATGCCTCTCATGGCTATGTCATCAAATTCATCAAATACAGGCGACTGATTTATTCGTTAAATTATCTTAAACATACTACACCGGCTTTCTGTTATAAAAGCAGAAAGCCGGTGCTTTTTTGTATGTTTTATTTATACAATTCGTTTTCAATAATATATCTTTCAACCGATAACGGAACAAGTCCTGTCAATGGTTCATTATTTTTTATTTTATTTCTGATTTCTGTTGACGATACTGTCATGATTCCTGCATCAAGTATTTCTGTTTCAGCGCCGAGTGTTTGCAAATAATCAGCCCGCTTTTTAAGTGAATCTATATCGTCATTATTTCTCGGTACACCGCATACCGTTGCAAGACTGAAAATTATCTCAGGCTTTTTCCATTCATGAATTGTCATAAACATATCCGCTCCGGTAATGAGAAACAGTTTATCTCCTTTATATATATCTGACAATTCTTCAAGGGTCATGTATGTATAACTGGCACCCCTGCGCTTGATTTCTATATCGCTTACCTCATACTTTGTTTCATTCTCAAATGCAAGCCTGCACATATCCAGTTTCTGCTGAGGTGTCACAGCACTGTGTCTTAGCTTATGCGGGGGTATATATGAGGGAATTATCAATACCTTATCGAGCTTTAATTTATCAGTAAATGCATGAGCGAGGCTTATATGTCCGTTATGTATCGGATCAAAGCTTCCACCAAACATGGCTATTCTCATATATTCCCCTCCTTATTTAAAGCTTTGCTTTCAACAAGCAAAGGCAAGCCGTAGGCTTACTGACGTTCAGTTGGAGATTTTACTCCCACTGAACGGGTATATGGCTCCCGCCGCCTTAGAGGGCGTGGGTGTCCTGTGGACACCGCTGCGCAGCAGCAGCGCCGACCGAGCCGGCAGACGACACCCGGGGGACATACTTTGCGGTTATAAAGCTGTTCGTTATTTGAGAACAGTATCAGTCATAGGATTCAGTCATTTTTTTGATTTCTTCTTTTATATCATCTCTTAGCTTCTCCGGTGAAAGTACTTTTACCCAGCTCCCCTGGCTTAAAAGATACATTATTATTCCTCTGCCGTAATTTACATCTGCTGTTATTATAAAGCTGTTTCCGGTTTTATCTGTTACTTTTGCCGTAGGAAGTCTGTCAAGAACTGCTTGCAGTGAGGGTCCAGAAAATTCAAATGTTATGCTGACTGTTTTTCCCGGAAACATGAATTGATTCTTTTCCCTCAGCTCACCTTCGTCAAATTTATAATTTTTATCTTTCCTGATATTATCTCTATGCTCCGTTATTGAACGTATTCTGTCTATACGGAAATACTTTTCTGTCTGCTGTTCAGATCCTTCATCATATGCGATCAGATAAAAATAGTATTCGCTGAACATTACCGATAAGGGTATCAGCTTTCTTACAACCTCACTCCGGTCCATCTTTATATATCTTATTGATATGCTTCGGCCGATTTCTATGCATTGTATCAATCTCCACAGATTTTCTATCACGCTTTCACAATCAGATCTTACCGGATGATAATGATATATCTCCCTTCGCATTATTTCATCCAGCCTTTGCCTTTCTTCGGGCGTTGTGAATTTTTTCAGCTTGCCGATTATTGACAGCAATTCCTCTTTACTCAGACATCTTGTACCTATTACAATTTTTGTTAATGCAAGCAATTCCGAGTTTTTAAGAAACTCGTCACTTCTGAGTATGTATGCCTTGGATTTGTGAGAATAAATTATATCAGCATTCTGCATCAGATCACGGTTTTCTGCAAGAAAATTTCCTATCCTGCCGATATCTCTGCTTACCGTTCGTGAAGATACTCCATATTTATCTGCTATTGTCCTGTTTCTGAGGACTTCTCCGTGAAGCAATCTGTAAAATATCTCAAGTATTCTGTCTGATATTTCATTATCCATTCCAAACCCTCCCGTCAGCCTGTTGTTTCTTTATTACATATTATACCCTGTTATCACGACACATATATGTCCCTCTGATATTTACTTACTATTATTTTTTACCTTATTGTTATGAACAGAATACAATATTCTTGCAGATATTTCTGCAGGGATAATTTTTGATAAAATTTTCGCCGCTTTCATCTCTATACGGGGAATGATATAAAATTGCTTTAAATGCTTCATTGTATAATCCGCTATATATCCGCTTGTTGTACTGAAACCCTTGAAATGAAAATCTACATTTGCCGTCTTTCCAAAATTTGTCTTTACAGGGCCGGGACATAAAATACTTATTTTTACATCTGACCCTTCTCTCCTCAGTTCTTCGCGTACTGCTTGTGTTATACTCACTACATATGCCTTTGTAGCATAATATGTCGCCATAAGCGGCCCGGGAAAATATCCTGCCATTGAAGCAGTATTCAGAATTTGTCCTTTGTTCCGTTTTTTCATCTCACCAAGGTATAGCTTCATTAATGTATGCATAGCAATAATATTTGTCCGGATCATCATTGTGTCTTTTTCAAGACTCGTTTCATCAAATGATCCGGTATCTCCGAAGCCTGCATTATTGACAAGCAAATGTACGTCCTTATGCGCTTCAAACAGCTTTACACAGTTTTCCTGTTTGCTGAGGTCGGCTGCGACAATTTCAACCTTAACCGGATATTCTGCGGTTATTTCCTCTTTTAATTCTTCCAGACGAGCTTTATCACGCGCAGCCAATACCATTTCATCATATCTTGAAGCCGCCTTCAGCGCTATAGATCTGCCTATACCGGATGATGCACCTGTTATCAGTATTTTCATAACATACAAACCTTTCCATAATTGATATAACCGCAAAGTATGTCCCCCGCCTCTCAGACGGGGGACATATATCCGTTCAGTGGGAGTAAAATTTCCCACTGAACGTCAGCAAGCCTACGGCTTACCTTTGCTTGTTGAAAGCAAAGCTTTTAAACACAGACCGGGCTATTCTTTTTGAATACCCGGCCGCTATATTAATTGATAACTCGGAAATTTTTTAAATTTCAAGATCGTTGATTATTTTCTGCAATGTTTCAGCGGAGCTTTTCAAAGCTGTTTCTTCAGCTTCATTAAGCTCGATAGGTACGGTGGTTTCTACACCGTTCTTACCTACTATCGACGGCATACTCAGCGAAACTCCGGTTATACCATGATTATCATGCTGAATACTTGACACGGGAAGAATGGATTTTTCGTCACGCACAATTGCCTCACAGATACGCTTTACCGACATCGCTATGCCATAATAAGTCGCTTTCTTTTTCTCTATGATCTCATATGCGCTGTTTTTCACACTTTCCGCAATTCTCTTCATAGCTTCTTCATGATGATAATGCCCTCTCATCTCACAAAAATTATTGATCGGGATTCCCGAAACATTTGCACTGCTCCACGCTGCTATTTCACTGTCACCGTGTTCCCCGATAATAAATGCATGCACACTTCTGCTGTCAACCTCAAGATGTTCCCCGAGAAGATATTTCAGTCTTGCGCTGTCAAGAACCGTGCCTGATCCGAACACGCGGTTCTCAGGATATCCGCTGATCTTTGCGGCTGCATAGGTAAGAATATCAACCGGATTAGCAACGATCAGAAGTATTGCATCCATATTTCTTGATGATATTTCCGGGATAACAGATTTGAATATCCCGACATTCTTTTTCACCAGATCAAGTCTGGTTTCACCGGGCTTCTGTCCTGCTCCTGCCGTGACTATTATAACTGATGCATCCTTTATATCATCATAATTCCCTGCATAGATCTGCACCGGCTTTGCAAATGGCAAACCATGACTTATATCCAAAGCTTCTCCCTGAGCCTTATTCTGATCCGCGTCAATAAGAACCAATTCGGAAAACAGACCGCTCTGCATCAATGAAAAAGCTGAGGCTGAGCCGACAAATCCGCATCCTACTATCGCTGCCTTTCTGCTGTTAAGTTCGCCCATATCAGATACCTCCTTTGTTTTTCTTTTATATTATACACATTTATAATACATTAATCCTTTGTATTTAAACATAAACCAAAAATCCCTTCAATTTGTCTTGTTTCCGACAATTGAAAGGAATTTCCGTTGTCATGTGTTCAGCTATTCTTTGATCTGTTATTTTGCTCCGTAAAGATCATAATATGCATCAATTGCAGCTTTTAGTGTATCGTCAATAATTACATTTCCTTTATACTCCTTATTATAAAGATGCTCAACAACCTCAGCCATAGTTACTATTGCTGTTGTTTTAAGTCCGTATTTCTCTTCAATTTCCTTAAGGGCACTTTTTTCTCCCTGCCCTCTTTCCATTCTGTCAACAGACACAACAAGACCCACAGGTGTTATATCTCCCTGTGCCTTTATTATCGGAAGTGTTTCCTCAATAGATGTCCCTGCTGTTGTTACATCCTCTATTATTACTACTTTATCTCCGTCATTTATCGGACTTCCGAGAAGAATTCCCTTATCACCGTGATCCTTTATTTCCTTGCGGTTTGAGCAATATTTTATATCCGTATCATATTTCTCACTGATAGCTATAGTTGCCGCAACGCTGAGCGGAATTCCTTTATATGCCGGACCAAACAGTACATCAAAATCAAGACCGAAGTTCTCCTTGATCGCCTGCGCATAATAACCGCCAAGTCTTCTCAGCTGTGCGCCTGTACGGTAAAAACCGGTATTTACGAAAAACGGTGTTTTTCTACCGCTCTTTGTTACAAAATCACCGAATTTCAATACCTGACAATCTACCATAAATTCAATAAATTCCTTTTTATAGTTCTCCATTTCAATACCTCCGCTGATTTATTATTTCTACACCATAATACCATATTTTCTCTTTATTGTAAAGAAAAAATGCGGCCGCATACGACCGCATTATCTTAATTATTTTTTTCTCTCCCGAGCAGTTTGTCAACAGATACCTCCAGAATATCGGCAAGCGCCACAAGTTCGATATCCGTTACGTACCTTATCTGCCCCTCAAGCTTGGAAAGGCCTGAAGCATTCATATCTACCCCACGAACCTGAAGCTGCGCTAAAAGTTCTTTCTGCTTCATTCCCTTTCTTTTGCGGACCTCCTCGACCCTTACACCTATAAGGTTTCTGTTTCCGAGTGCTTGTTTTCGCAATCTCATGAATCACACCTCACTAATAAAAATATACCATATGAATTATAAAATATCGACAAATAAATCTCAACTGTCATAATGTAACAATATTCATGTTGAAAACTATCTAAATCAATCATCATCGTTTATTTTTTATACAGTTTTATTTGTTGAAAATTGTTAATAGTTTAGGTAATACTTTTTTCGTTGTATATTTTTTATAATTATTTTGGCTGAGGTTATTAAATTTAATGAAAAAATATTTGAATAATTT
>CACYDC010000038.1 GCA_902773025.1 uncultured Ruminococcus sp. | reverse complement strand
TGAGAGGGCACGGGTGTCCTGTGGACACCGCTGCGCAGCAGCAGCGCCGACCGAGCCGGCAGGCGAGACCCGGGGGACATACTTTGCAGTTATAATATAATTTAAGAAGTATGTGTATCTGAATAAGTTGTTTGTAAATACTGCACGCTTATGACTGCTGAACAGAAGTATTTTTTTTAAAATAGTTTTTATTTATAAAAATATATGTTATAATTTTACCACTGAATTAAAACTAATGATAATCATGGATGGTGATGTTGATAATGCGGATAATAAGTCTTGATAATCTGACTGACCCGGGAGTTGAGGTTGAACAAAAGCTTAACAGTATGCAAAGATGGATTCAGGGACTTGCAGACTGGTTTTTGTCAATTCTTCCGCATCTTGTAGAAGCGCTTATAGTATTTGTGGCAGGATTGTGGGTCATCAGGATAGTTCTAAAAATAATGAAAAGGGCCATGAATAAAGCAAAGGTCGACCATACGGTTGTATCATTTCTTCATTCTGTAGTCAAGGCTGCATTGTATATATGTCTGGTAATAAGTATTCTGTCAATACTCGGACTCGATGTTTCAACATTGATTGCTGCGCTGGGCGCTGCGGCTGTAACAGTGGGTCTTGCACTGAAGGACAGCTTGTCTAACGTTGCGAGCGGAACGCTGATAATAATAAACCGTAAATTCAAAACAGGAGATTTTATCGAAACAGAGGGTATTATAGGCGAGGTCATAAAAATTGAAATGATGTATACAACACTTCGTACATACGATTATAAAGAGGTGATGATACCAAATTCGCGTCTTACCTCAAATAATGTTATAAATCATTTCACGCTGGAAGCAAGAAGACTTGAGATACCCGTGCCGATATCATATCGTGAGGATTACGAAAAAGCCAAGGAAGTCATTATGAAGGTGATAAATGACGAGGACAGGATCCTGAAGGACAGAACAAACAGAGTTGTTATTGATAAGTTCGGAGAAAGCAGTGTCGATCTTTTGGTATGGGTATGGTGTGAGTCGGAGGATTACTGGCCGGTTCTTTTTGATATGAAAACAAATATCAAGAAAGCGCTTGATAATGCGGAAATTGAAATACCGTTCAATCAGCTGGACGTACATTTCGATAATGAAATAAATGAAAAGCTTGCCGTATTGAGCGGTAAAACTGATCATGGGAGGAAATAAAAATGATACTTGCAATTGATGTCGGAAATACCAATATAGTTTTTGGAGGAATAAATGACGGTGTAACGTCGTTTATTACCAGACTTAATACAGATAAAGAAAAAACCGAGGATGAATATGCGGTAATGTTCAAAACTCTGATAGGTCTGAACGGAATGCATAAAAATGATTTTGACGGCGGAATAATATCTTCGGTAGTTCCGCAGCTTAATGAAGTATTGAAAAAGGCTGTGCAAAAAATTATAGGGAGAGAACCCTTGATAGTAGGACCGGGGATAAAAACAGGGCTGAATATAAAAATAGATAATCCTGCTACACTTGGCAGTGATATTGTTGTCGGATGTGTAGCTGCAATTGCTAAATATCCCAAGCCGCTTATCGTTATTGATATGGGCACAGCAACGACCATAGTAGTCGTTGATAAAAGCTGTGTATACCGTGGAGGAGTCATCATTCCGGGTGTAAAAGTGGCAATGGATTCCCTGACAAGAAACGCGGCGCAGCTTCAGTCGATAAGTCTTGATGCGCCGAAAAAGGCGATAGGAACAAATACAGCTGATTGTATGCGGTCGGGCGTAGTATTCGGTAATGCGGCAATGATCGACGGTATGATAGACAGACTCAGCGAGGAGATAGAGGGTAAACCGACGATAATAGCAACAGGAGGTCTTTCGCCAAAGATAATACCTAATTGCAGGCATAGTATAATCCTTGACGATGATCTGCTCATAAAGGGACTGGAGATCATATACAATAAAAATCATTCTGAAATATGATGGTTTGACCTGTACTGTAATACTGTTCTCAAATAAATAAAAGACAACTATAGTATAATTAGCTGTTGCCTTTTGCAGTGGCAAAAGCCTTAAATGGTAGTATTACAGGCACTCCGCCGGAACTTTGTAACTGTCGTCTTACTATGTGTTACGCTTTTTACTCAGCACCGCGGGAGAAACTTTGTACTTTTGTCTTCTTTTTATTCGATAATAGTATAAAAAACGAAAACTGCAAAAAAGCAAAAAATTCCGGATACCTGTTATTAAGGTATCCGGAAAAAATTTAGCTGCTTGATTCTTCGGTATCTTCTGCGCCGGTGGAAATATTAAGGCTGATCTTTGCGCCGTATGGGGCAGCATCGCCGGCGTTATAGTTTTCGTAGCCGATCACCTTACCGGCATCAACTGTATCACTTGGAGTGAAATTGCCGGGCGAAGCGATAAAGCCCTGCGAATTGAGGGAGCTTACCGCTTCTTCAACGGTCTGTCCTGCAATAACAGGAAGTTCTCTGTTAGACGAACCCTTGCTGACCTTTACTACGATAGTAACCTTCTTGTCAGCCTTCATATTTGGTTCGGGAGTCTGTTCGGCTATTTCGCCTTCCTTATATTTTTCGCTGAAGACATCCTCATTTGCCTTGATAACTATATATTCAGATTCAGCATTCTGTTTTGCTGCGATTTCGTTATAATTCTGACCGATGAGATCAGGGATATAAAGTGTGTCCGGATCAATACTTTCCTGAACCGAGCTTTCATCCGATTCTTCGCCGGGAGTATTGATTATAAAGCCGATGCTGCTTGTCGGATGAGTGCGTATCCACTGTATTCCTGCCACAGCGAGTATAAGCAGACACATAAGTACCGAAAGGATTCCCCACATATATCCGGGTACACCCTTTTTCTGAGGAGTATATCTGTTTGCTGCCTGATTCTGCATTGCATTGCGGTTAGCTTCTGTACGCATAGCCTTTACCGTAGGAGCGGCGCTTAACTGGCTTCGCATTTCCTCAAATGTCTGTATACGTTTTTTAGGCGAAACCTGAAGTCCTCCGGCGAGCGCAGTTACCACGTGAGATGGAAGCCGCTTGAATACAGCCGTAGGTATCGGAAGCTTGCCGTCCGGTTTTCTGTCACAGCTGTTTTCAGGAAGTCTGCCTGTCAGTGCGTAGAAAAGTGTAGCAGTAAAGCCATAGATATCGGTTGCTTCGCTAAGCTCAGCGCTGTCCATATATTGTTCCATTGCGGCGCAGCCGTCCATAAGCTCGGGTTCAAAGTTTGTGCCGGAACGTCTGATATCATCGATTGCAAAGCCGTTAAGTCTGAGTTTACCGGCAGTAGTGACGGAAATATTTTCAGGAGAAACAGCATAATGTCCGATATCAGAAGCGTGAAGTGACGAAAGCGCAGAAATCAGCGGCATAAACAGCTGTCTTGCAGTATTCCAGTCAACGCTGCCGCCTCTTCTTTCGATAAATTCAGTAAAGGGAATAGAGTCGTAATACTCCTCGACGGTATAGGAAACACCGTTCTCAGTAAAGATATCGAAAATCGGAGCAACAGCAGTAAGCTCACGCATTCTTGCTATTGTACGGTAATAGCTGAGAAACTTTTCATTTATTTCCTTGTATCTGTCCTCATAGCCTGTTCTGATCACGACATTGGTTTTACCCTTTGCTCTGCCGCAGATGCCGGCGGGCATAAACTCATGAATAATGACAGGTGAATGCATTGTTTCGCTGTAAGCGATGTACCTGGCGCCCTCAGCATTATTGTCGATTTTTCTGCCGATAAGGTAATTATCCTGCTGCAGTTTTACGCCCAAAGGAAGAAAAGGAGCAGGCTGTTCAGTTGAGCGGTCGAAGCCGCAAAGAGGACACACCTGTTCTCCCATATTATCTTTCATACAGCCCAAACAAAGCTGTGCCATATATATAACCGCCATTCTCCGTACAAAATTTATTCCATTATCATGATACGCAGCTGTACGGGTGCCGAATATCCGTTATCATACCGAACATGACTGATGTCACGGTATGCATTGAAAACAAAACTACTCAAAGCATTATATCACATCAGCAGCACAAATTGCAAGTTTTTACTGATCAATGTTGCCTTGAATTACAAAATTGTAAATATAAACAGAAAAATCCACCGAAATAATTTACAGTATATACAATTATTATTAATATTTGTACAAATCCTACATATTATTCAGCATTAGTTTGACACAGAAGACTGTAATTGATAAAATAATGCATATATGGAGGTAATTAATATGTTATACATTTTTGAAAACACTGATAAATTAAAGGAAGATTTTATAAACAGAGCAATTCCTTATTTAAGTCTGCAAAGGCTCAGAAAGATAGATGATCTGAGGATGATGTCGGACAAGGTGAATTCCGCCGCCGTATTTCTTATGCTCAGGTATGCATTGAAGAAGGAATACGGAATAGATGAGGCGCCGGAGTTTATTTTCGGAAAAAACGAAAAGCCGTATATAAGCGGCAGAGATGACATTTTCTTTAATCTGAGTCACAGCAGGAATTCATGCGCGTGTATCATATCGGACACAGAAACAGCGGTTGATATATCTGATCTGCGTGAAATATCCGAGCGGACTGCGAAGTTTTTCTGCGCGCCCGAGGAATACGAAAGAGCAGCTTCATCAGTGAACAGATGCAGTGAGCTGGTACGTCTATGGACGATAAAGGAATGTTATTCCAAGTATGACGGACGCGGGCTGCGCATGAATTATCTTTTGATAGGCGATAAAGAGAAGGAAAACATCCATACCATATATGGTGAAAGATACGTTGCGGCTTATTACGCTGAAAAAGAAACTGAAACGATATATGTCGATGCCGGAACTCTCCTTGGAGAATAAACCCCAGGCTTTTGAATATCATACGAACAGACTGACACGGATAATGCGCGTCATGTTTCAGCAAAGCACCGCTGTTATGCGGTGCTTTATGGTTATATAAGCTTTTTAAGTCTGTCTTCGGTTTTCTGGATAAGATTGTATAGGGAAGGAGCTAATTCCGGATAATTCTTTGAAATTATATCGGGTGAAATGACCGGCGCGGCCAGGGTGTCTATCCCTTGGAAACCATCTGCATTTTTTCCTTCGGCGATCTGCTTGGCATTGGTTTCAATAATACTTTGAAGCGCGCCTGATAGACCCACGTAAAGCTCGTGCGATACCGAAAACATAGCCTGAGGGTTTTTAGGGTTAGCAGAATAGATCATACGCATCATCTTATATACTGTTACCATCATATATGAGGAAACCTCTGTTGTAAGCCCTTTGCTTCCTGCCTGGGCAAGAAGCTCATACATTATAGTAATCGAATTAACAATAAGCTTTTTATTCAGTGAGATAAGAGTATTTGCTTTATTCTCATCATCACTGTATGTGATCTGTGTATCAGGGATATCATCAAGCTTCAAGGTCGCGCCGGCCCTGTCCGGCGTTCTGCCGAGAAGATAATCACAGGATACATTATAATAGTCGGCAATATGAATAACGAAATCCAGACCGCACTCTCGTATTCCCTTTTCATAGTGAGAAAGCAAAGCCTGAGAAACACCAAGCTCCATAGCGGCTTGTTTCTGGCTCAATCCCCGCTCCTTACGAAGCAGAGTGATTATTCTCGGGAAATCACTGTTCATATTCCACCTCTTGACTTTATCAATATAAAATATTAAAATAATATAAGGTCAGCCCTTGAAGCTATGATTCAAAGCTGCCTGTAATCAGTTCATAATAAATAATAAACTGTTTATCCTTTGCTAAAAAATACAATGCATAAACAGCAAGTAAATTATAAACCATTTAAAACAGTTTGTAAAGTTCTTTTTGAATTTTTTGTTAATAATTCCAATATTTTTTAAGGGGAAAAGATTATGCAGTCATATGTAATCAATCTCATCAGGCACGGCGCTATTGATGAAACACTTAAAGGAAAATACATTGGTTCAACAGATGTACATTTGTCAAAAAAAGGCAGGGAAGGACTTGTTAAGATAAAGGAAACAGTGGGATATCCTTATGCAGGCAGGCTTTACAGCAGTCCGCTGCTAAGATGCATTGAAACCTGTGAAATACTGTTTCCGGGTGTTGAAATAAATAATGTAAGCGCCTTTTCGGAATGTGATTTCGGCGAATGGGAGGGAAAAAGCGCCGCGGAGCTTGCAGGTGACCCAAGATTCGGACAGTGGCTTCAGAATTCTGACAAGACACCGCCGCCCGGCGGAGAAAGCGGCAAGGATTTTGCTTCAAGAATAAGCAAGGGCTTTGAACGTCTGGTTGAAACTATGTCTGCGCAGTCAACAACAGAAGCTACAGTTGTTACGCATGGCGGAGTCATAATGACGATACTTGCGCTTTACGGACTCCCTCAGGCGCCAAGCTACCAGTGGAGAATGGATAACGGATATGGGTACTCGATGAGGATCAATCCGTTTTTGTGGATGCGTGACAGAGTTGCTGAGGTGTTTGATACCTGTCCGAGAGCGCCGAAGGCTGAATGATAAGTACTTATTGCAGTGATTAGCCGTCTTAATTGTAAGGCGGCATTATTATTGCGCAATATAACCGCAAAGTATGTCCCCCGGGTCTCGCCTGCCGGCTCGGTCGGCGCTGCTGCTGCGCAGCGGTGTCCACAGTACACCCGCGCCCTCTAAGGCGGCGGGAGCCATATATCCGTTCAGTGGGAGTAAAATCTCCCACTGAACGTCAGCAAGCCTACGGCTTGCCTTTTCTTGTTTAAAGCAAAGCTTTTAAC
>CACYDC010000037.1 GCA_902773025.1 uncultured Ruminococcus sp. | reverse complement strand
TCCACAGTGAAATTAACTTTGAGAATTTACTGAATCGCGAACACGACACCGGCGGCACGCACGAAAATCAATTTTCAAAATATTGCACCTTTCTTCTGTCCATTTTAGTAGAATAAACACAAGTTTTTTTGGAAAGGGGTCCGGGGGATAACCTTTTTTTTCAAAAAAAGGTTTCCTCCGGCAGGGCTTGGGACAGAGTCCCAATATTCTGATGAAGAAAATTGATTTCCATGAGCGGCACGCAGCGGGCCTTGACAAAATAAGGCTTTCGTAATAGAATAAGATGGTAATAGTGCATTTATTGTGCGCTGTACCCGATCTTGCATTTAATAAAGAAAAAGGTGTGTGAAAGATGAAATACGAACAGCTTGCCGGAAAACCAAATATTTCCGAGCTTCAGGAAAATGTGCTTAAGTTCTGGAAGGATAATAAGGTCTTTGAAAAATCAGTTGAAAAAGAATCCAAGGGCGAAGTCGTTTTCTATGACGGCCCTCCATTCCCTACCGGTAAACCCCATCACGGTACTATCCTCGTGTCTTTTATCAAGGATATGATCGCCCGTTATCAGACTATGAGAGGTTATAAGGTGCCCAGAGTCTGGGGCTGGGACTGTCACGGCCTGCCAATCGAAAATCAGGCTGAGGTCCAGCTCGGTATCAATGATAAGAATATTATCGAAAACAGCTTGGGTATTGATAAATTCAATGAGAAATGCTATGAGATCGTTTCAGGCAATAACGAGGCCTGGAAAGAATATGTCGAACAAATGGCCCGCTGGGTCGATTATGACGGCGCGTACAAAACTATGAACCCCACTTTTATGGAATCTGTTATGTGGGCTTTTAAACAGTGCTACGATAAGGGACTTATTTACAGGGATTATCGTGTGACTCCATACTGTACACACTGCGAAACATCACTCTCCATTTCTGATACAAGAGAATCGGATTCAACTCGTCCCAGACAGGACAGATGGATAATAGCTAAATTCAAAACTGATGAGGTAATTAACGGAAAACCTGTTTACTTCCTTGCATGGACAACAACACCGTGGACTTTACCCTCCAATCTCTGTCTTGCTGTCGGTGAAACACTCGACTATTCTTTCGTCGATGTCGGAGATGAAATATTTATTGCCTGCTCGGCTGTCCTCTCTAAATATGAGAAAATATTCGGTTCTGAACCTGTTATCCTCAAGGAATGTAAGGGCAAGGAGCTTGTTGGCAGAACCTATGAACCTCTGTTCCCCTATTTTGCTGAGCTTAAGGATAAGGCTTTCAGAGTTGTTACAGCTGATTACGTCGGCGCAGACGAAGGTGTGGGTATCGTTCATACCGCTCCCGCGTTCGGTGAGGATGACTACTGGACCTGTAAAAATAACGGTATCCCGCTTGTTAATCCTGTTGATGAAAAGGGCAGATTCACAAAGGAAGTAACTGACTTCTATGAGCCTGACGGAGAAAAAAATGTTATCGAAATGAATCCCGCAGTTATCCGCTTCCTCTACGATAACAATAAGGCTGTCGCAGACGGTACGATCGAACATAATTATCCCCACTGCTGGAGATGTAAGCGTCCGCTTATATATAAGGCAATGGATGCGTGGTATTTTAATATCGGTAAAATAAAAGATAAGCTTATCAAGTATAACGAGGATATAAACTGGGTGCCTGAAACTATTAAACACGGCAGATTCGGCAAATGGCTCGAAAATGCCCGTGACTGGAATATCTCTCGTAACCGCTATTGGTCTACTCCTATACCGATCTGGGAATGTGATAAATGCGGCGACAGGACTGTTCTCGGCAGTATTGACGAAATCGAACAGGCAAGCGGTGTAAGGCTTACAAACCTCCATCGTCAGTATATGGATAAAATAAAATTCCCCTGCTCGTGCCCGGGATGTACCGGTACAAAAGTCCGTGTACCCGAGGTACTCGACTGCTGGTTTGAAAGCGGTTCTGTTCCTTTTGCTCAGAAGCATTATCCGTTTGAGAATAAAGATTGGTTCGACTCACATTTCCCCAGTGATTTCATTGTAGAATACACCGGTCAGATACGCTGTTGGTTCTATTACCTCCATGTTCTCTCCGTTGCGCTGTTTGATAAACCCTGCTTCTCAAACTGTATCGTTCATGGAACGATACTTGCAAAGGATGGTAAAAAGCTTTCCAAATCATCCAAGAATTATACGGACCCTATGCTTCTTATGAAACAATACGGTACAGACGCTTTCCGCCTGTATCTCTATCAGACAAACGCTATGCTTATAGGCGATCTTCTGTTTGACGATAACGGTATACAGGACGCTTATCAGCAGATAATCCTTCCGTATTGGAATGCCTGCAACTTCTTTATTTCCTATGCAAATATAGATGAGTTCCGACCGGATACGCTTACCGCTCCGGATTCCGATAATCAGCTTGATAAATGGATGCTCGCAAAGCTTTATGACGTAACTGAAAGCATAACAAATAATATGGACGCTTATCAGGTCAACCGCTATGTAGATAAGCTTATCGATCTCGTGGACGGTCTGACAAACTGGTTTATCCGCCGCTCAAGAAGACGCTTCTGGGAAAAGGGTATGTCACAGGATAAGAAAAATGCATATGAAACACTTTATTATACGCTTGTTAATATGACAAAGCTTTTTGCTCCTGTTGCTCCGATCATTTCAGAAAAAATTTATCAGACACTGACGGGAAGCTTCTCTGTACACCTTGATAACTGGCCTGAAATTCCTGAAAGCTTCAAGGATGATGATCTGCTTGACCAGGTAAAGCTCGTGCGTAATGTTATTTATCTCGCTCGTTCCATCAGAAATAAGAACAAAGTCAAGAACCGTCAGCCTCTCAGTACTCTGCGTGTCATTCTTTCTGATAAGAATGACAATGGCGTTGTAGAAAGCTTCAAGGATATTATCGCAGAAGAACTGAATGTCAAGAATGTAGAAATACTGGAGGATGTCGGCAGTGTTGCAGAAGTAAAATATGCGCCTAACTTCAATGAAATAAGAAACCGTTATCCTCAGAGAATTCCTGAGATAATCAAAGCTGTAAAGAGCGGTAAATTCAGACTTACAGCCAATGACGCAGTTCTTGATATCAATGGCAGTGAAGAAAGCTTTGACAGCGAAATCATTCTTGTCACATATCACGCAAAGGAAGGTCAGCACGTTTCAAGCGACAAGGGTATAGTGGTTTCCCTTGATCTGACAATTACCGATGAGCTTCGCGAGGAAGGATTTGCCCGCGATATAGTAAGAAGTATACAGGATGCGCGCCGTCAGCTTGATTGTTCTATCTCCGATCATATAACTCTTGATCTTAAGGGAGATGTTCCTGCGGCATGGGTCGGCTATATATGCAGTGAAACTCTCGGTGAACAGGCTGAACTTGATCAGGCAGATATGAGCTTTGACGTTTCCTACGAAAACGGAAGCTCTGTCACTGTTTACATTAAAAAGTAATTGACATATCCCGATTGTGCGGAGCCTGAACCTGCTCTGCACAATCAGTGCGTTTTATTTAAAATCGTACACTTCTTAAAAAGGAAAGGAGAATCGGAAAATGAGCAGAGATCTGCCGAAAACTTATGATCCGAAGATCGTAGAAAAAAAGATATATGATAACTGGGAAAATAACGGATGCTTCAAGGGTATACGCGATCCGGAAAAAAAGTCCTATTCTATTGCTATGCCTCCTCCGAATGTAACCGGACAGCTCCATATGGGCCATGCCGTTGATAATACGCTTCAGGATATCCTGACAAGATTCAAAAGAATGCAGGGATATTCTGCGCTGTGGATACCCGGCACTGATCATGCCGCTATTGCTACCGAAGCCAAGATCGTTGAACAGATGCGTTCCGAAGGCCTTACAAAAGAAGACCTCGGAAGAGATAAATTTATGGAACGCGCCTGGGCATGGAAGGAAAAATTCGGCAACAGGATCGTTACCCAGCTTCGTACACTCGGAAGCTCATGCGACTGGGAAAGAGAACATTTCACAATGGATGAACAGTGCTCCGACGCAGTTCTTGAGGTATTTACAAATCTCTATAACGAAGGCAAGATTTACCGCGGAAACCGTATGGTAAACTGGTGTCCTAAATGTCAGACATCGATTTCAGATGCCGAGGTCGAATATGAGGAACAGAGCAGCCATTTCTGGCATATCCTCTATAAAGTAAAGGAGACCGGAGAATTTCTTGAAATAGCAACTACACGTCCGGAAACAATGCTTGGTGATACTGCCGTTGCGATCAATGACGAAGATGAAAGATATAAACATCTGCACGGCTGTCACGTTATCCTTCCGCTTATTAATAAGGAAATCCCGATCGTATGTGATGAACATGCTGATATGGAAAAGGGTACGGGTGTCGTAAAAATTACACCTGCTCACGACCCCAACGACTTTGAAGTGGGACTAAGACATGATCTTCCTATGGTTCGCTGCTTTACCTACGACGGCCATATGACAGGAAAAGAAGATGTGGCAGCTTATAATGAGCTTATCGAAAGCGGCAGGGCTGCTCAGGATGAACCTGAGGTACTTGATTGCGGAAAATATGCCGGAATGACTACAAGTGAAGCAAGAAATGCAGTTCTTGAAGATCTCACAGCGCTTGGTATCCTCAAAGAAACAGAAGATCTGAAACATGATGTAGGTACATGCTACCGCTGTCATACGACTATAGAACCAATGGTATCAAAGCAGTGGTTCGTCCGCATGAAAACTCTTGCCGAGCCTGCTGTTAAAGCTGTCGAAGAAGGTAAGCTTCGTTTCGTTCCCGAAAGGTTTACTAAAACCTACCTGAACTGGATGAAGAATACCCGTGACTGGTGCATTTCCCGTCAGCTCTGGTGGGGTCACAGAATACCTGCATGGTACTGCGGTGACTGCGGCGAAACCAACGTTGCTAAGGAAACACCCTGCAAATGTAAGTCTTGCGGAGGGACAAACCTTACACAGGATCCCGATACACTTGATACATGGTTCTCATCTGCGCTGTGGCCGTTCTCTATACTCGGCTGGCCGGATACGGAATCGGAAGATTATAAGTATTTCTATCCCACAAGCACTCTTGTAACAGGCTATGACATTATCGGCTTCTGGGTAAGCAGAATGATCTTCTCAGGTCTTGCGTATACAGGAAAGCTTCCGTTTGATACTGTTGTAATACACGGTATTGTACGTGACAGCCAGGGCAGAAAAATGTCAAAATCTCTCGGCAACGGCATCGATCCGCTTGAGGTAATAGATAAATATGGAGCAGATGCGCTGAGATTCATGCTCGTACAGGGCAGCTCTCCCGGAAACGATATGCGTTACAGCGAAGAAAAAATTCTTGCTATGCGCAACTTTACAAACAAAATCTGGAATGCATCACGTTTCCTGCTTATGAACATGACGATCGACAAGGCCGAACTGCCTGCTCAGCTTGCGCTTGAAGACAAATGGATACTGTCAAAGCTTAATAACCTTATCAAAGAAGTAACATATAATCTGGAACAGTTTGATATGGGTGTTGCCGCGCAAAAGGTTTATGACTTTATGTGGAACAGCTTCTGTGACTGGTATATTGAGCTTGCAAAGATAAGACTCAACGGCAGTGATGAACAAAAGAAAAAGGATGTTGAGAACGTTCTTTGTTATGTGCTTACAGATATACTTAAACTGCTTCATCCGTTTATGCCGTTTATAACAGAAGAAATTTATCAGGCTCTTCCTCACGAAGAGGGATACCTGATGATGCAGAGCTGGCCTGTATATAATGAAGCCTTCAACTTTGCTGATGATGAAGTCAAAATGGAAAAGATCATGGAAACTATCAGAAGTGTCCGTGAAAGCCGCGCAGAGCTTAAGGTCCCTAATTCCAAGAAAGCTCACATCACAATAGTTACTGCTGTACCTGAACTGTATGCGGAAGCCAAGGATTTTCTTATCCGTCTGGCAGGCGCATCTTCAGTTGATGTCGTTTCAGATGAGCTTGAAGATACCAAGGGCATGGTAAGCATAGCTACGGCTGACGCAAAGCTTTATCTTCCGCTTGCTGAGCTTGTAGACCTCGACAACGAGAGAGCAAGGATCAAAAAGGAACTTGAAAAAGCTAATAAAGAAATGGAGTTTGTCAACAGCAAGCTTCATAATGAAAAATTCATGTCTAAAGCACCTGAAAAGGTAGTAGCAGATATACGCGCAAAGGAAGTAAATGCAAAGGCACTTATTGAAAAACTTGAAGAAATGCTCAAAGCACTCTGATAAAAAATCATCCCCTGAGTAAGCATACCTCAGGGGGGTTTTTTTACCTATTACCGCATCCGCAGCAATGCGGACCGCCGTTTGCATAAATACCTGTATGATCAAGCTTATCCCGTAAAAGCCCCGGAACATCAAGGACCATACCTTCATCAGTATCGGTAAAACCGAGATTTTTATAAAGCTTTTTTCCTTGTTCAGTGGCATCAAGCGTTATAAGTGTAACATCTCTGTTTTTGGCTTCTTCAATAAGCAATTCAAGCAAAGTACGGCCAATCCCTTGTCCGCGGAATTCTTTTTTGGTATATACATTCATTATATGCGCTCTTTTTCCTGTGGGATGTGAGTACGTAGGAAGAACATTATAGTAGCAAATCGTTGCACAGCCTATTATTCCTTCTGCTTCAACCAACAATGTTGTCTGATCGCCGGATTTTAAATAGTTTTCAGTTATCTTTAAAAATTCATCACTGAATATATGATCTTCGTTAAGACTATTTACCTCTTTCAGCATCTCCAGACGTATGTCAATAAATTGTTTTAAATCCTTTTCCGAAGCCTTAAAAAATCTCAGCATTTCAATTCCTCCGTTCAGTTTCCTTTTGTTTCTGACATGATCAGATTTCTTACATTCTGCATCCTTGCATCTAATGATGCGCTTATGTTTGCACAGTCTGTCAATTCATGCGCAAGCTTATTTAGCATTTCCTCAGAAATATTCTTTTTGTATCTGAGTTTGTGCTCAAGACTTGCCCAGAAATCCATGGCAATCGTTCTGAACTGTACTTCGACCTTGACAAGCTTCTTTTCATTTTCAAGAAATATCGGTACTGCTACGATAAGATGCAGACTCCTGTAACCTGTAGGCTTGGGATTCTTTATATAATCTTTGCTTCGTATCAGAATTATATCATCCTGCTGAAGCAGGCAGTCAGCAAGTCTGTATATATCGTCTACAAATGAACAAACTACCCTTACACCTGCGATATCATTTATATTTTCTTCAATGGCATCCAGTGTGCGAGGTAATTTTTTTCTTATTACCTTACGAATAATACTGTCATAATCCTTTACTCTTGAATGTATCGACTCGATCGGATTACCATCATATTTCAGGGAAAACTGTTCATTGAGAACCTTGAATTTCGTTTCTATTTCCATTATCGCGCAATTATAATTTGCAAAAAATTGTTCTACAGGAAGCATGTGGTCTTCAATTACATCAAGCAGCGATTCTTCGTCAAAATCTATCTGTTCTGTAAACTTAACAATCTCCTTAGCCATTTTATCAGCAGATTCCATAAACTGTTCTCTATCCATTATTGTACACTCCTTTTTTACTTCATTTTCTATTTAATTCGGATTAACTTCCAACTTCATTTTATTATATAACAATGCTGTCCCCGCATTTACTCTTTTTCGCAGCTTTGAACAACACACCCTGCTTTTTTGTTATAACAGCAGTTTGGTTATCCTCTGTCCCGCAAAGCTCAAGGGTTATTTTCGATTTCTCAATATAAGGATGACGCAGTATTCTTGAGCATTTGTCTGCAACTCCTTCCCTGATAAAAACCGCATATGAAAACTTCTCATCCTCATATGGTACATCGGCAGATTTGAGCATCTTATGAAGCCTGCTCCTCTGGATACGTACCGTAAAATGACACCAATCATCCTTATCCATCCGACATTTTTCTTCGTGCGGACACGGCGCGGCTATATGTGCGCCGCAGCTCAGAAGTATTTCTCTTGCCATTTTTATATGAGAGAATCCTGCCGGTGTGCCAGGTTCAATAAGCACAAGCATTTTGCTTGATTTCTCCCACAATGATTTAACTGCTTTTTCTCTGTCAGATGGTGTCAGCTCATTCAGCATATATGACGCTGTAACAAGATCATACTTTTTTTCTGAACTGAAGGTATTGATATCCTGCCGGAGCCATTCTGTTTTTTTCTCAAGCTCCGGACAGCTGCTCATCAGCGCTTTACCGAGTGTGAGCATTGACTCTTCCCTTTCCAGACAAACAATTTCGTTTATCCTGTCAAGCATTCCCAGCATAGTCCACGCAGCAGCTCCTGTACCTGCTCCCACATCAAGAACTGAACGGACTTTATTTATTTCATCCGTTCTTTCTGATGCCCATTCCAAAGAACGTCTTATCGCAGAAAATGTTGCAGGCATACGAACAATCGAATATACAACTGAATCTATATCGCTTACAACAAGACTGTTTCCGTTACCGATGTTATTTTTGTAACGCTCAGTTATTGCAGCGCTTGCCTTTTTAAGATCCTGCGGCTTCCATCCGGCAGCCTTCAGTTCAACAGCATTTCTGAGTATTTCAGGATATTCCATTGATTATTTCTCCAATCACTGTTTCTTTTCTGAATTAAAAGCTTTGCTTTCAACAAGCAAAGGCAAGCCGTAGGCTTGCTGACGTTCAGTGGGAGATATTACTCCCACTGAACGGATATATGGCTCCCGCCGCCTAAGAGGGGGGGACATACTTTGCGGTTATCATTCAATTGATTTCAATGATTCAGCCATACTTACCTTTTTCATTTTAAAGTACATTATAAAATTTACTATCAGTGAAAAACTGATCGTCAGCATAAATCCCGATATATAGCTTAATAGGTTTATCTGCTGAGGAAACATGACCATATCCATCTGTATTGATTCAACAATAAAGGAAATAAACACCCTTCCGAGCGGTATCCCGACTAATGCGCCTGTAACTGTCAGGATAATGTTCTCCCTGTATATATAATTTGCAGTTTCCATGTCGTAAAAACCAAGTACCTTTATTGTCGCGATCTCCCGCACTCTTTCAGAAATATTTATGTTTGTAAGATTGTAAAGCACTACTATTGCAAGCAAACCGGCACATATAACAAGTACTACTACTATTACATTCAGAGAATCAAGTGTGCTAAGTATGGATTCCAACTGTTCATTAAGCATTGATACTGTCATGATCTCGTCTTTTTTCATCCATTCGTTTGCTATTTCTCTCTCATATTCACGCGCTTCATCAGTAACCTGAGTATAAACAAGATTGTATTTTGTTTCCTTATCTGTAAGCTTCTCGAAAAACTTCGGTGTCATATACATCATATTTCCGGCATAGTTTTCAGTTATTCCTGTTATCCTTGCTGAGTATGGCCTTTCTTCAATAGTAAAACTTATAGTATCTCCTGTATTAAGTTCAAGGACCTGTGACAGTCTTTCATTTATTACCACTCCGTCGTCAGAAAGCTTTACTTTCTCGTGTGAAAGTCTGTTGCGAAGTGTAAACATCTTTTTGAATTCGGCCATATCAGAGGGTACAATATAGCGGTAATCTATTTTTTTATCAATATGCTTATAATGCGAAGTTGCCCAGTTCTGCGAAACAAGAAGTATCTCGGAAAACCTGTCATCGTCATGAAACTGTGACATCAGGTATTCCTTTTGTTTTATCGTCCCAGATTCTGAAAGCGCATATATTTCATCATATACTGATATTTCCTTGTACTGTCTGTCGGCTATGACTGATATTGAATCCTTAAGTCCAAGCCCCCCTAATATAAGCGCAGTGCACCCGGCAATGCCAATTACTGTCATAAGAAAACGAGCTTTATAACGAAACAGGTTTCTTGCTGTGACCTTTGAGATAAAATTCATATTTTTCCAGATAAACGGTATATGCTCGAGAAGGATCCTTTTACCCGGTTTCGGCGCTTTGGGACGCATAAGAGTGGCAGG
>CACYDC010000036.1 GCA_902773025.1 uncultured Ruminococcus sp. | reverse complement strand
ATAATTATCAAAGCAATTGACAGTTGTATGCCATAGTTTATTAAACCATATTTCATGTACTGCATGACACCCCAGGATACTTTTTTGCCTTTTTCTTCCTCGATTCCCGCCGCATTAACTTTTCCCGAAAGAATAAAACCTGCTGTTGCACTCCACAAAAATAGTGAGCTACCCGCACAGATTGCGGCTGCATATGCAACTGCTATCCAATCGGATTGGGCACCAAGAGGACCTTTACAGATTTCGATGATTACAGGCATCATTGCTGCTGCCGCTGGACCCGCACTGAAAACACCAGCTACAATTGAGGTTATTACCATTATTGCCATGACAAGCAATTTGGGATCCGTGATATTGTTTTGGAGAAATGCAGCCAACATATTCAAAAGTCCTGTTTGACTAATGACCTGGGCGAAGAACAAAAAGGATGCAATCGTAAGGACAGATTTGAGGTCTGTTAATTGTTTTACTCTGATTTTCTTGATAGAGCAAATAACCATTGCTGTTGCATAACCGAGAACAGCTATGATTTCCGGAGGAATAATATTTTGCGGAACAAAACTCCAAGCAAGGAACATACCAATAAATACAATAGCCAGCCATTTTAACACATCAAATCTGATCTGGATATTTTTATATTGACTTTCAAGATTTTTTATAGCAAGTTTCCTGACAGAACCATCATCATATTCTTTTTTAACATGCATTCCCCATACAATAATCAACACAACAGATGTAAGAGCAAAGAGAGGAAATGCATGTGTAAGATAACTTATAAAACTTGTAATACCGGATGTCATGATTACTATTGCAGGAAAATCACCTACCGGAGAAGCAGCACCTCCTGTATTTGAAAGAGCAAGAATAGCAGCAAAGAAAACACAGATATATTTACGGTCTACTTCAAGTGTTTTCAGCAGAACAAATACAATAGGAAGAATCATCATTACTGCGGTTATATTGTTAAGACACGATGAGATGAGAAACATCACTCCACCGAAAAGCATCAAACAAATCCTTTTTCTGCCTTTTGATAATCTGGCAATTTTTATAGCAAGAAACTGCATGATACCTGTTTCAGCAATCAGATTAGTAAAAAGCTCCATGATTATGAGAATGACCAGTACATCGTATGAGTAATTGGTCATTACATTTTTTACAGGAACATCCATGATAAGTGCCACTATAGTGCCGGTAATAAACATAGCTGCAATAAGAATCAACGAGGCACTTTTGCCAAAAGCAGAGAAAATTCTGTGTGTTTTTTTCGCAACAGCATCTCTGCCACTCTCAACAGATTTACTTTTTCCGATAATTGTATTGGTCATGACTTTCCACTCCATTTCATGCTCAATTTTTGTTGATTGACTTCCATCCATTCATCGTAACGAGCACCATTATCAAGTTCTTTATAGGGAATAAATACTTTTTTCCCAAGAAACCCGTTATAATGCTCAACCATACGATATGTATCAGGAAGCACCATTGACCTTCCGCCGGCAGAGTATCCGCTTACCACTATCATACCGTTTCCCGGATAGAAAGATTGTGGAAAAAACGGTTCTTCCAGAATAGACACCGCTATTCCTCGAGGCAAATTGTTTTTTAATCTTTCCTTTGCTTCATCCTCAAGATCGCACGGAATTACAATAATAACCTCTGCAGTGTCTGTTATCTTTGCCATCGCTTCAATAACTGCAATCTCCGGCATCAAAAACATATATTTCTTTTTTTCAAAGCTACAGAGCCATTCGGCAATCTGAGAAACTATATCAACGATATTTTCATCAGGAAGGGGCATTGAAGCCCCAACCTTTTGAATTACATCATTGCTGCCACATACCACAGAGAGATTTACGGCTGTTTCAAAAAGACCGATTTCTCTGGCAGTTTTCTGAATATCCATTTGTCATCCCTCCTTTTTCTCTGCCAGATAAGCAATCAGCCTGGAAATTACCGCAATTTCATCGGGCGAGTCATCCAGAATATCAACGAATTTCTCGCCTGCTTCGCTGTAGAGCTTAGTATAGATATTGCGAGTTTCATCAGATAATACAGCCGAAGAAAATCTACCGTTATACATATTCACTTTCATATCAAACAACCTCCTTAATCATATCAATAAGCTGTACGGCAAGTATCTGTATTTCCGGCGGGGCATTATGTATTATTTGTGCTGCGGCGGATGCAGTATCCTCATCTCCGAACACCTTTTCCAAAAGAATCCAGTCCTGTTCGTCAAATTCAAGATTCAGCATTGCCTTTCTTTCATGGGGCGGAATGTGTCTTGCGGGTTTTCTGTGCTCATGCATCATAAGAAACTCCTCCTTTGTTTTTCTTAATCTCTCGGGATTGTTATGTATCTTCATTGTCATATCCTCCTATGCAATCTCTTTCTCTGCATTTTTCTTGATTTTATTATCAAGTGGGATTATTATTTCACATCTGTCAATAACGCCTCTATCGTGAGAGATGTATATAATACCAGCACCTATCTCTTTGGCATGCGTTTCAAAATTAGTGAGTACCAAATCTCTACAATTAGAATCCATATTTGCAGTAATTTCATCAAACACATACAGTTTCGGAGAGCGAAGATAAGCACGGGCAAGT
>CACYDC010000035.1 GCA_902773025.1 uncultured Ruminococcus sp. | reverse complement strand
GCTGCGGTGTATACGAAAGGGCCTTCCGGCAGGCATTCTCCAGGCGCTCGGGAGGATACTTGTCCGTCAGCTTCAAAAGTGCCATGCTTACCTGTTTTGTTAAACTGATGATCTTCAAGTATAACTTTATATACGATCTCGCAAATACCAAATTTCTCTTTAAATCTGTTGATTTTTTTCTTTTGTCTCTTCATCAGCGTAAACAGCCACAAGACGAATAAGTTCAGCTTTTGCCCTACTCCTCAGCAACAGCTGCTCTTCGGCTGTTAACGGCGTTACATTATGTGCCACGACAATACCTCTTTCTCTGCGGGTTTATTATTCTTTCAAAGCAACGGATGATGTAATATGGCACTTTGTCATGTAGAGATTTATTCTGATTACGATCACGAGAATCAGTCTAAAAATCTTATTATAGTTCCACATGTCAATTCGATTGTTTCATGAGGAGTATTATCAATATATTGCTGCATGTAATCACCAATTACACTACCTTCGTTCGTGATGCCATACGATTCGTTGACAATATAGATAGCATCTGGTTTTTTCTGTGGATTTATTTGATAATATTCTTCAAATAATTCATAATCCAGATTTGTTCTCCATAACCTTGGCGTTGCTGGTCTAGTTTCTGAACACATGTAGCCAAAGGGAAGTAGTTTTGTGTACAATACGTTAGCATTTATTGGAACATATTCATTTATTGTATCAATAGTTAACTGATATTGTTCTGCATGTGTTTGGGTAGTGAATAATCCTGCTGCAGGACCGCTCTTTAGCTGTGTGTCAAGAGATTCTAATTTGTCATTGCGGTAAGTATATAAGAACCCAGATAAGAAAACAAATAAGACCATAGCATAAGATAAAACAATCGTCCCTTTACGCAATATCCTTTCTCGTAAATTATTTGTAGCGAATGATAATTTTATTGTCTTTCCAATATAAAGAAGAGTAGCCATGGCTGCAAATAAATAAGGGTAGACATAGAAAGAAGCACCGTTATTTGTCGCCATATTAACGGCAACTGAGGCAAATACACTGGCAATCCAAATAAACAGCAAGTCGTCCCATTTTGTCCCCTGTAGCAACCAGACTACAGGAAGTAATAGTGATATAGAAAAGTATAAATGATATTTTATTTCATTCTTGCCAAATGACCGTGATGTCGATAACACATCAACCATAATAAAGGCAACAAGAGCATAAATAGCGAGATTACTAAGCAGCTTCTTATTAGCCAATTTTGTAAATCGCGATACTAAAGCAGTAAGATACGCAATCAAAATCAAAATCCCCGGGAGCCTAATCATTGCGATGATAGATTTAACATGATCGATTATTGAGAAATGCTTTGATGAATGCTCAGGATCCATAAACAGATAATGCAAATTATGGATTGCAGCATCAAATGATGAATTTATACTCAAAAAGATAAGAAACTTCAAAGCTACAAACAAACATCCAGATATGTACATTGTAATAGCCCTTCGGTAATTTCTTTCTTTCTTTCTAATGTAAATAAGAAAAATGACAAGCACAATAATTGTTGTTGGATAGGCTTGGACAGCTGTAGCTGAAATGAATCCGCTGAACAAGTAGCGTGTATTTTTCCATTTGTCGTTAGACGAAGTTGGAATCAATAGAAACGCAAGAAGAAACGCTTCTATCATCATCGTATTGTAAGTCAATCCGAAATTGCAACCAAAGCTCAATAGCAGAATGGCGGCTAATGTGCTCCATATACATCCACTATTTTTCCGAAATCTCAAGAAGACACAGATAGATTCCGCAGACAAAACGAGTACCATAAAAATGCGAGAAAACAGAATCAAACCTGTTGTCCCAGCGATTCTGCCGTAAATCCAAAACAATGGAACTAAAATGACTGCAGAAAACTGATGAATGTCCCATATTTCCTTGAATAAAGCATCTCCTTGCAAAATCCGGCATACAATCGCTGAAGCGTAGGTATCATCAGACCAATCAAACCCTCGTGTGGCTCTCCATAGTAGCAATACGGAAAAGCATACAATGATGAAAGAGCCTATAGCTATTTCGGTTGTTATTGTTTTACTATCTAAAGGTTTATTCATGCGTTTCATACTATTGACCATCCTTACAATCATATTACTCCGAAGCCGAAATCCCACAAGGTTTTGCAGTGAGGCATTTTTTCTTATATGTCAGTTCCACATCATAGCCAAGCTCGTCCATCATCTTCACAAAGGTTTTATTGACAATCTGCTCCCGGCCCTTGGCAATGCGGTTCATTTATGTGTTAGTAAACAGACCGTCTCGACGTGGCAGGTGCGGGGGAACATGTCCACGGCGACGGCTTGCCGCAGCGAATAGCCGCGGGCGTTGAAGCGCAGGATATCACGCGCGAG
>CACYDC010000034.1 GCA_902773025.1 uncultured Ruminococcus sp. | reverse complement strand
CGCAGGCTGCTGCGGTGCAGGCTGAGGCTCCGTCGACCACTGCTTTTTCGGCTGCGGCGCAGGCTGCTGCGATGCAGGCTGAGGTTTCTCAACATTAATTACGGGTCTTTGTGTCTGCGGTTTCTCTACATTTATTGCAGGTCTTTGTGTCTGCGGCTTCTCAACATTTATCGCAGGCTGACGACTAACAGGTACTGTCTGCTGCGACTGATATTGATTTGATTGTGCTCTTGTCTGACTTCCCATATCAGGCAGTTTATTCTCAACTTTCTCCTGTTTTATCGGAGTAAGCTTTACAGCCGGTGTTTGTCTTATCTGTTCAATCGTTACTTCTTTTTCAGGCTGAATCGGAGGCAATGGTTTTTTAATCTTCCCCGACTCTATCGGCGTCAGCTGAACTGCTGGTGTATTGGCAATCTCAGATATTGAAACAGGTCTTTCTTTACGCATCGGAGGAAGCGGTGTCTTATCACCGCCAACCGGCAGATCAGGCAGATCAGGTCTTTCTACGATCGTTGTATCTACATACTGCGGCTCCTTTTGAGGTGTATTTGATTTTTGTCTGAATTGCGCAAAAATATTATTGCCTGTTTCCTCTGCTGCTCTGCGCGCCTCAGCCTCAGCACGTAATCTTGCTTCCTCTTCAGCTCTGGCTCTCGCTTCTGCCTCTGCCCTTGCTCGTGCCTCTGCCCTGACTCTTTCTTCTTCGGCAAGTCGGGCAGCTTCTTCCTGTCTGGCCTTTTCCTCAGCGATCCGTCTTTGTTCTTCTTCTTTTGCCCTTTCTTCGGCTTCAAGACGGGCAGCTTCTTCTTCTTTCAGTCTTTCTTCTTCCTCCAGACGAAGAGCCTCTTCCGCTGCCTCATTATCAATTTCTTCCTTGGATTTTCCTTCTTTGACATTATAGCCGCAGAAAGGACAATCTTCTCCGTTATTTACAATCTGCATACCGCAGCCCGGACAGCTTATAAGTAATCCCATAGCTATATCTCCTCTGTGCGTTATTAATTTGCATAATTACATACCTATAATTATAACTGTTAAATAATATTATATAATAAATTTATCATTCAGTCAATAATTCTGGAAAAAATATGCTAAAAATATATTATTAGGTAAAAGAATAAAAATATTTGCTTTTTTCTTTTTGCTTTGACGGCCCACAGGATTTTTTCCAATGCCGTTACTTTATTACACTTACAAAATCAGCTGTATTTTTATCACGCAGACATCAAACAACTGCTCTATACAGCCTAAACACAGTGTTTTTAAAGTATATCACACTTGATATCATATTGATTATGTGTTATTATTATGATGATAAAGGAAAAGGAAGGTAGCTTAAAATGATATATAATAGTATTCTTGAGGCTATGGGTCATACCCCCATTATTAAACTTAACCGTCTTAATAAACCCGGAAATGCTGATATTCTCGTAAAATTCGAGGGTCTTAATGTCGGCGGTTCAATAAAAACCAGAACTGCCTATAATATGATAAAAAATGCTGAAAAACAAGGACTTATCAAGCCTGATACCATAATCGTTGAACCGACAAGCGGTAACCAGGGAATAGGTCTTGCTCTTGTCGGCGCTGTAAGAGGCTATAAAACTATCATTATTATGCCTGATTCTGTAAGCGAGGAACGAAGAAAGCTTGTATGCCATTACGGTGCGGAAGTCATACTTATCCACGATGACGGCGATATCGGAAAATGCATACAGAAATGCCTCGATACGGCACTTGAAATGGCTGCTAATGACAGCAGAGTATTTGTCCCGCAGCAGTTTGAAAATCAGAATAATACTAACGCTCATAAGTATTTTACTGCGCTTGAGATTCTTGAACAAACAGCTTGTAAAATCGACGGCTTCTGTTCAGGTATAGGGACCGGCGGAACTATTACCGGTATTGGCGAAACACTTAAAAAACAATATCCCGATATAGAAATATGGGCTGTCGAACCTGAACACGCTGCTATACTTGCAGGCGGTACGATAGGTACTCATTTACAGATGGGCATAGGCGACGGTATTATTCCGTCTATACTTAATATGAATATATACGACCATATCCACATTGTTACTGATGATGATGCTATCAATACTGCTAAACAGCTTGCCCGCCTTGAGGGAATTATGTGCGGTATCTCAAGCGGTACAAATGTTGCAGCCGCTCTTAAGCTTGCTGAAAAACTCGGCGAGGGCAAGACAGTTGTTACTATTTTGCCTGATACCGCCGAAAGATATTTCTCTACTCCCCTTTTTGAATGATATTTATGTAATTATTTCTTTTCGGAAACAGGAATTATTCCTCCTACATCATACAGAACCTCGTTTCCAAGACTTACAAGATTTATTCCATAATTCCCGGCAAAGCTCCGTATATTTTCGTAGTCTGTGTGTTTTCTGACATCTCCGCTGAAAGCCAGAAGATATTTACTTATAAATCCGCAGCATCCCCCGATAAATCCATAATCATATCCGTCAAGCATGATCTGCCCGACGGATATTTTTAATACATCTATTTTTTCGGCATGACAAACACGCGCTATAGATTCATCTGCCGTTATTACCGCATTTTCACTTATTACCGCAGTAGAACACTTTGCATAACGCTGTTTTGTGTGCACTATTTTCTTTCCGTGATCCTTACAATTTTGGATAAGGGATTTGTCCGCTGTCTTTGTATTACATATCAGTTTATCCTTTAATATACAAACATTCAGCTTTGGACTCTCAGCTGTTATTCTTTCTGACGTTATCACTTCTGCTCCTGAAACAGAAAGTGTTTTTATCAGCTCCTGATTTCCACTGTCTGCAAAAAAAAGCTTACCGCCGATATGACATACACTCATATCGGCATGGTATTTTTCTGAACCGCATATGCCTGTGACGGGCATCGGCGTTATCGTTTCTATATGATAATTATTTCTGAGTTCATTTATGATATCCTGTTTTTTGTCAGACATAATCACCGTATCCACACGGCCTGACGGTAAATTTGCATTCTCCGGAAAATACAGCATTTCCTCACCTTCATCAATAATATCTTAATGCCTCTACCGGCTTTAACATTGACGCTTTTATCGCAGGATACAGTCCGAATATTGTTCCTATTACAAGCGAAAATATCAGCATTAACCATATTATATTCATCTCAGGCTGTATTGTCAATCCAAGAATATATCCTCCTGTCATTACCGCTGCATTGCCGAGGATTATTCCGATTATTCCGCCTGACAAACTTATAACGGCTGATTCAGTCAGGAATTCCGCCACTATCATCGACCGCGATGCACCTATTGCCTTTTTTATTCCTATCTCTCTTGTGCGCTCTCTTACGGCTACAAGCATGACATTCATTATATTCATACCTGCTACTATTAATGATATACCTCCTATCAGCGACAATACAACTGAAAATATTTCAATAATACTATTCAGACTTTCCTTCTGCCGTGAGAGATTACTTACAGCATAGGCATCCTTATAGCTTGAAAACGCTGATAATCTCTCTGACAGCTGCTTGCTTTCCGAATCATAGTTTTCATCGTATGTCCTTACAACGATCTGGGTAAAATTATTGCTTGCCATATTCCGCTGCATTGTACTGTATGGTATATATATAAAATCCGGTATAACACTGCCCATTACATTCTGTAACAAACCGCTGCCTGTTTTTATTATACCTACTACCTCATATTTATCCGATGTATTACCGCTGTTTATCAGTATTTCTTTTCCGGTAATATTCTCGGTACCATAATTTGTAAGCGCAAATTTTTCATCTACAATACACGTCTTTGAATCTGACGCAATATCTCCTGCATTGAAAAATCTTCCGTATACCAGGCTGAGGGATATTGATCCTTCCGCATTCTGATCTATGCCCCACAAATATACAGGAAGGTATTTATCCTTGAAATGTATGCTCGTCGTTTCAAATACAAGCGGTGAAGCAGTGCTTACAAACGGCATATTCTTTATATTATCAAGCTCTTTTTCTGTCAGAGGTGCCTGATGATCATTAAGCGTAACTGACAAGCCGCCCATTCCAAGACCGTCTATTTCTCTGTTAAGCATCGTTTTCCCTACACTGCTTATCGTTACTGTTATTATTACCGCTGCAACTCCAACTGATATCCCGAGAAGGGTCAGGAGCAACCTGCCTTTATTTGCAGTTAATGTCCTTAATGAACTGAATAGCTGTTTAATCATGACTTTCTCCTGGTAAAACTAATATTCTCTGTCCATCACTGATACCGCTTATATCTGTAATTATTCTATCCCCCTGACGCAGGCCTTTCAAAACTGCTATACCATTTTTATATTCGCTTCCTGTTTTGATATATTTTTTCATTGCCTGATTTCCATTTGCTATAAAAACATATTCTCCTTTGTCATCAGAATGAAGATATTCATACGGCAATATCAGCAAATCTTCATCTGTTGCCGTGATTATTGAACATTCCGCACTGTAACCTACTCTTAATAATGCATCAGTTTTATCCGGCTTTATCGTAACCTCAACAAAAGTTTCCTTTCCGGTATAGCTTTCACTTTGTGTTGCATGGTCTGATATTTCAGAAACCGTTCCGCTAAACTGCTTATCACCCGTTGCGGTAAATGTTATCATAGCCTTCTGTCCTTTGTGTATTTTTTCAATGTATGCTTCATTTACTCTTACTACTATTTTAAGCTCTCCCGGATCGCAAAGCTTCATCAAAACAGAATTTTTCCCGGCTATTTCCTTCTCTTTGCAATTCACCGAACATACTATACCATCTTTTTCTGCATATATCGTTTTCTCTTCAGTAAACTGTTTTAATTGATCCATTATCTCTTCAGGAATAGCATTATCCGATATTACTCCTATCAGTTTTTCAATATCCGGAGATGAATACTCTGTCAGCGCATTTTCAGACAGTACCGATACCTTTAACAATGCATCTCCTTTTTTGACTTCATCTCCGTCAGTTACATATGATTCTTCTATAATACAATAATTTCCCGCTGTGACCTTTATTTCATCAGAATACTGAAGCTTTCCGCTTGCCGTTACCGTATTGTTTTCTGTCGTTTTTTTCATTTCATAAACACTGACATCGGACGCAGCTGTTGTTACTCTTCCGAATAATATTATCCCTACAACACATAAAACTGTTGTCAGTATCAGAATCATGTATTTCTTCATAACGCTCAACTCCCTTAATAGTATTAGTCATATTTATTTATTTTATATCTGCTAATTTTTTCATTAATATATGTTAATATATGTTTTTCATTGCAGCGAAGCCTGATTCTTATGAATCAATATAAGATTTTTACTGCTGATCATCAGATTTGTTTGCTAATAAAGTTAGTTAGTGTAAAATAATTCCGGGAGTTTTGAAAAACACTTCCGCATGACTGATATGTTATTACGCTAAATAAATCAGCACCGCGGGAACAACTTATTTACGCTTACCACGCAGTGAGCACAGCGAACGGAATCGCGAATATGACTGCCCGGGCACCGGACACAAAATTATGCAGTGTTGATAGTTACAGAAAATTGTGGTATTATTTACGTATGATACTTATATACTGATGATCGAGGTGAATGGGTATGAAATATAAAACCAGAGTTGCCGTTATCGGAGGAGGTGCGGCCGGTCTTACGGCTGCTGCTGCTTGTGCTCGCAAACTCGGTAAAGGCTCTGTTGTTATTCTTGAAAAACAAGCCAGAATTGGCCGCAAATTACTTGCTACTGGAAACGGCAGATGTAATATCAGCAATAAAAATATGAACAGTCTGCATTATTACGGTGACAAGGCTATCATAGAAAATGTTTTGAAGGATTTCGGATTTCCTAAGCTTAAAAGATTTTTTTCGAGTATAGGTCTTCTGCTGAGAGAAGACAGCGACGGACGTATTTATCCTTACAGCAATCAGGCTTCAACTGTCCTTGATTGTATAAAAAATGAACTTGCACGCCTGGGTGTACAGGAAATATGTGAGTTCAATATTTCCTGTATAAAACATAATTCAAACGGATTTTTGATATCCTCCGGACTTGATACGGTAGAAGCACATAATATAATTTTCGCCTGCGGCTCAAATGCTTCTCCTGCACTCGGCGCTGATGACAGCGGACTGAAGCTTCTTAAAACACTGAATATCAACTCTTCGCCTTTCTTCCCTTCACTTTCACCAATAGAAACTGCTGAAAAATATAAAATGCTCAAGGGAGTCAGAGCCAAAGGAAATGTGGAGGTTATCGCCGATGGAGACACAATAACTGACCATGCCGGCGAAATTCAGTTTACCGATAAAGGTTTATCGGGTATTTGTGTTTTCGAATGCTCCCGTCCTGTCAATGAGTTTCTTTTGTACGGAACTGTCTTTGGTAAAAAAGCAAAAAAATTGATCATTTCCCTTGATCTGCTGCATGAGCTTTCGGATGTGGAGCTTTGTCGCTATCTCAGAAGCTGCAGAAAACTCTTTTCAGATCAGCCTGCCGGCTCTGTTTTGTCGGGTACCCTCAACAGAAAACTATCAGAAGCGATCGTTCGCAGCGTTCATTTGGATAATATGCTTTGTGGTAATATAAACGAAAACGATCTGATCAGGATTTCTTCTGCTGCAAAACAATTCGAATTCTCGCCTGTCAGGTCTGATGCTTTTAAAAATGCTCAGGTATGTGCCGGAGGTATCGGTTCAGATGAAATCGACGTTAATACTCTGATGTCAAAAAAATACGAAAATTTGTTTTTTTGCGGCGAGATGCTCAATGTCGACGGTGAATGCGGCGGTTACAATCTGCATTTTGCTTTCGGCAGTGCTCTTAAAGCTGCTAAAAATATAAAATAGATTGTTTGGTGAAAATATGATTAGATTAAACGGAATTTCTTTGCCTCTTGACTATCAGGTCAATGATCTTGATAAATATGCGGCTAAAGCATTGGGGATAAGAAAACAGGATATTAATTGTGTCAGTCTTTCTAAAAGAAGTATCGATGCAAGAAAAAAAAATAATATTCATTTTCAGGCTTCTTTGGATGTAAAGCTTAATATTGACGAGAAAAAAATTGCAGGACGATGTCGTGATGCTGTCATTACTCAGGAATACTGTTATCAGCTTCCTGAATGTAAAAAACTTCCTCAGCGGCCCGTTATTGTCGGCAGCGGACCCTGCGGCCTTTTCGCTGCTCTGATTCTTGCGCAAGCCGGTCATATGCCTATCGTTATCGAAAGAGGCTGCAATGTCGATAAAAGAACCTCTCACGTCAGCAATTTCTGGCTCAACGGTAATCTCAATACGGAATCGAATGTTCAGTTCGGCGAGGGCGGCGCCGGTACTTTTTCTGACGGTAAGCTTAATACCGGTACTAAGGACAAGCGTATCGGAAAAGTTCTCTCTGAATTCGCTGCTCACGGTGCCCCTGCTGATATTCTATATCTTGCAAAACCTCATATCGGAACCGATATGCTTAAAACTACCGTTAAAAATATCCGCAAATCTATTATCTCCCTCGGCGGTGATTTTATGTTTGAAACCAAACTGATAGGTCTGGAAAGAAAAAACAATAGGATTAGCGCTGTGATCATTGAAAAAAACGGTGTTAAAGATCGTATTGAAACCGATAATGTCATTTTAGCTATCGGTCATAGTGCCCGTGATACCTTTGCTATGCTTTCGGATAACGGAATTCAAATGCAGCAAAAGGCATTTTCGGTCGGGGTCAGGATTGAACATCTTCAGGAAAATATCAATAATCAGCAATATGGTCAGTTCAGCAAAAATATACATCTTCCTGCGGCTGATTATAAACTCGCAGTACATCTTGATAACGGACGCGGCGTATATACATTCTGTATGTGTCCGGGTGGTTCCGTTGTTGCTGCTGCAAGTGAAAATGGCAGACTTGTCACAAACGGAATGAGCGAATACGCCAGAGATCAACTTAACGCAAACTCGGCTGTTCTCGTTAGTATCACACCTGATGATTTTGGCAGTAGTGATATTTTAGCAGGTGTAAGCCTGCAAAGAAAACTTGAAGAAAACGCTTTCCGTCTCGGCGGAGAAAACTATCATGCTCCTGTGCAAAGACTATCAGATTTTATGAATAATTCTCCAAGCAAATGTATCGGTTCGGTTATTCCAAGCTATAAACCCGGATATGAGCTTACTGATCTGCACAGATGTCTGCCGGAATCCATTACTGAATCTATTCAGCAGGGAATTATCGGTTTTGATAACAAACTTCGCGGATTCTCCGATGGAGATGCCATTCTCACTGCTGTGGAAAGCAGAAGCTCTTCTCCGGTCAGAATCATCAGAAATGAATATATGCAGTCTGTATCACTTGCCGGACTATATCCGTGCGGTGAAGGCGCAGGATATGCAGGAGGTATCATGTCGGCAGCTGTTGACGGTATTAAAGCCGCTGAAATGATTCTAAATAACCGGTAGCGCAGTAACATTTCAATCACGCGGTATGTTTTTCTTAATTTGACAATACACATATATTTCAAAAAAGTTCGGTTTGAGGAACTACAGAAAAATAAACTATAAATTTGTAAAAATTCAGCTGATGACTAACCGCTCTCATTTGAGGGCGGTTTTATAACTGCAAAGCAAAGCTTTTAATGTACCTTTTTTTATTCACCTTCTGCGCTTTTCGGAGTAAAGAAATTTCTCACTCTGCGCCGGCGGTACTCCGGAAAAGAAACTTTTGTATTTTGTCACAAGATTGATCTATTATTAATTCCCAAAATCAGTGGGTGCAGGGGCCGCACGCCCCTGCACAGGTCCGGGCGAGTAGCCCGGGCGGGGTTTGGGGCGCAGCTCCAACAGAACGACTGCCCCGGCACCGGGCCCGAAAAAAAACCTCAGTATTGACATGCAATCAGTATAGTGATAAAATGTAAGCATGCTTACAATCAGTTTGCTTACTATTATGATGCGAACAATCCTTATTGTGAAACAATCAGATTTGCGGAGGTGTTATTTTTGGAAGAAAAACGATATATCGGTGTTGAGATCAGTAAAACAAGCAATATCCTGAAAAGAAACTGCATGAACAGCGATTTAACAAAAAAAATCAATGAAGCAACCGGAAAAAACAGCTGGATCATTGGTTTTATTGCTCAGAACAGCAATAAAGATGTGTTCCAGCGTGATATTGAGGAAAAGTTTTCAATTCGACGTTCCACTGTTTCAAGTATGATTAAGTTGATGGAAAAAAAAGGATTGGTCGTTCGTGAAAGCGTGGCTTATGATGCAAGATTAAAAAAACTTACTCTGACTCCTAAAGCTTGGGAAATGCATAATCAGATGCTTTTGAATCTCGATGAGGATGAAAAAAAACTGAAACAAAATCTTAGCGATGAGGAATTGGATAACCTTTTTAAAACACTCGAAAAAATCAGAAAAAACGCAGAAGGTGAGGTGTGATAATAATGATAAAAATGCTAGCAAAAAGCATACGTGAATATAAACTTGTGTCAATCCTTGCACCTACATTTGTAATATTTGAGGTCGTTATGGAGGTATTGCTTCCATATCTGATGGCTAATCTAATAGATAGCGGTGTTAATAAGGGCAATATGGAATATATCCTTAAAACCGGATTGATGCTTGCGGCTGTTGCATTCGCTGCGCTGATATTCGGTGCGCTGTCTGGAAAAGTCGCCGCAAAAGCTTCCGCAGGATTTGCAAAGAATTTAAGACATGATATGTTCTATAAAATCCAGGAATATTCTTTTGCTAATATTGATAAGTTTTCATCGTCAAGTCTTGTTACCAGGCTTACAACCGATATTACAAATGTTCAGAATTCATATCAGATGATAATCCGTGTGGCTGTCAGAGCGCCGTTTATGATGATCTTTGCCATGATTATGTCTTTTAATGTTAATGCAAGGCTTTCTTTTGTGTTTGTTGCTTTTATTCCTGTGATTGCATTTGCTCTCGCTCTTGTAATAAGATTTGCTCATCCTGTTTTCAGCAGGGTTTTTAAAACCTACGACAAGCTTAATAATGTCGTTCAGGAAAATCTTCACGGTGTCAGAGTTGTGAAATCATTCGTTCGTGAGGATTATGAAGTAAAAAAATTCAAACTTATCTCCGACCGTATCTATAAGGACTTCTCTAAAGCAGAAAAAATCGTGGCATTCAATATGCCTATTATGCAAATATGTATTTACGCATGTATACTTATAATCTCCTGGTTCGCTTCACATGAGATCGTTTTCGGAACTATGACTACCGGTCAGCTTATCAGTATGATGACATACGTTTTCCAGATACTTATGAGTCTTATGTTTATGTCAATGATAATGGTCATGGTCGTCTTGTCAAGAGCTTCAGCTGAACGTATCGCTGAAGTGCTGAACGAAAAGCTTGATCTTCATAATACCGATGAACCTGTAACTGATATTAAGGATGGCAGTATTATCTTTGATAATGTCAGCTTTAGTTATTCTAAAAAGATGGACAATCTTTGTCTGAAAAATATAAACCTCAAAATAAATTCCGGCGAAACAGTCGGCATTATCGGCGGTACTGGATCATCAAAATCAAGCCTTGTACAGCTTATTCCGCGTCTTTACGATGTAACCGACGGTAAGCTTATAGTCGGCGGAGAGGATGTCAGAAATTATGATATCGAATCTCTGCGAAATAATGTTGCAATGGTACTGCAAAAAAATGTACTTTTTTCCGGAACAATAAAGGATAACCTCAGATGGGGCGATCCGAATGCTTCTGATGATGATATCGTCAGGGTGTGCCGTCTTGCTCAGGCTGAGGACTTTATCGAAAGAATGCCTGAAAAATATGACACATATATCGAACAGGGCGGTACTAACGTTTCCGGCGGACAAAGACAGCGCTTGTGTATCGCCAGAGCGCTGCTCAAAAAACCTAAGATACTTATTCTCGATGATTCTACGAGCGCGGTAGATACAAAAACAGACAAATTGATAAGAAAAGCATTCCTTGAAGAAATTCCCCATACTACAAAAATTATTATCGCTCAGAGAATTTCAAGTGTTCAGGATGCCGACAAGATAATTGTTATGGATAAGGGAACTATAAACTCTGTGGGAACTCATGAGGAACTCCTGAAAAACAATAAGATTTATCAGGAAGTTTATAACTCACAGCAGAAGGGAAGTGAAGATAATGGCTCAAATGAAAATGAATAAGAATACTATGCCCGATTTTAAAAAGATGGGCAGAATACAAAATCCTGCTACAGTCATTAAAAGACTTCTCAGCTATATGAAAGGGTATTCCTTCCGATTCGTGATAGTTTTGATATGTATCGTGATAAGCGCAGCAGCAAGCGCGCTCAGCTCGATGTTTATTCAAATTCTTATCGACAAGTATATTACTCCTATGATGGGCAGCAATAATCCGGATTTCAGCGGTCTGTTCAAAATGATCTGCGTAATGGGAGCTGCATTTCTTATCGGCGCTTTATCCGGCCTTGCATATAATCGTATTATGGTTGGTATTTCTCAGGGAATACAGAAAAAAATTCGTGATGAGCTTTTCGCTCATATGCAGACTCTTCCGATAAAATACTTCGATACTAATTCTCACGGTGACATAATGAGCCGTTATACCAACGACATTGATACTCTGCGTCAGATGATGTCAATCAGCCTTCCTCAGATGTTTTCATCAGTTATTACAATACTGACGGTTTTTGTTGCTATGCTGTCACTGAACATCTATCTTACACTGTTTGTTATAGTTTTCGTGTTTATTATGCTTACGATAACTAAAAAAATCGCCTCGGGCAGCGCTGTGAATTTTATTGCTCAGCAGAAAGAACTTGGCGCGGTAAACGGCTATATCGAAGAAATGATAAATGGTCAGAAGGTCGTTAAGGTATTCTGCCACGAGGAGGCTTCAAAAGAAGAATTCGATAAGAAGAATGAGGCTTTGTGCAAAAGCGCCACTGCTGCCAACACTTACGCTAATATCCTTATGCCAATAATGAATAATCTCGGCAACCTGCAATATGTTCTTATCGCAATCGTCGGAGGAGCGCTTGCAATCTATGGAATAACTCCTATCACAGCGGGCATAATTGCTTCATTTTTACAGCTTTCAAAGAATTTCACCCGGCCGTTCAGCGAAATTTCACAGCAAATAAATGCTGTTGTTATGGCCCTTGCAGGAGCAGAGAGAATTTTTGAACTTATGGATGAGGAAAGCGAACAGGACAGCGGTTATGTTACACTTGTAAATGCAAAATACGATAAAGAGAATAATCTTGTTGAAACAGAAGAACGTACTGAAATGTGGGCATGGAAGCATCCTCACGGCAACGGTTCGCTGAGCTATACAAAGCTTTGCGGCGATATTTTCATGAACAGTGTTGACTTCGGCTATACCGAAGAAAAAACGGTTCTGCATGAAATATCGCTGTCGGCTAAACCTGGTCAGAAGGTTGCGTTTGTCGGCGCAACAGGCGCAGGTAAAACAACTATTACTAATCTTATAAACCGCTTCTATGATATAGCAGACGGAAAAATACGCTATGACGGTATCAATATCAATAAGATAAGAAAATCCGATCTCCGCCGGTCATTGGGAATGGTATTGCAGGATGTTCATCTTTTTACAGGCACAGTTATGGATAACATTCGTTACGGTAAGCTTGATGCAACAGATGAGGAATGTATTGCAGCAGCAAAACTTGCTAATGCTCATGATTTTATAATGATGCTTCCTGACGGCTATGATACTGTTATAACCGGTGACGGAGGACAGCTTTCTCAGGGTCAGTGCCAGCTTATTTCGATTGCAAGAGCAGCAGTAGCTGACCCGCCTGTGATGATACTGGATGAGGCTACTTCAAGTATCGACACAAGAACAGAAGCTTTGGTACAGAAGGGTATGGATGGTCTGATGTACGGGAGAACGGTTTTCGTTATTGCGCATCGTTTGAGTACTGTACAGAATTCAGATATGATTATGGTTCTTGAGCTTGGAAGAATAATCGAACAGGGTACTCATGAACAGCTTATCAGTAAAAAGGGTAAATACTATCAGTTATATACCGGCGCATTTGAGCTTTCATAAGTATAAAAGCTTCGGCTTGTCTTTACCTGCATTGAACAGAATTTATTTCCTTTGACTTTTTTTGATGTCAATACTTGAAAATCTATGTTATTTCATGTAGTATAGAAAAGAAATAATTTTATAAACGAGGTTGTTGCTATGGCTAAAGTCAGATATATGATGGCACGTATACTTAAAATGAATTACTTCAAAATGTTCAGGATCGCCGGTCAGGTATCAAAAAAATGCGATAAATCTTTTGTCGGTGTTGTTAAGGATATGGTCCACTGCGGTATTAAATTTCAGGCAGGATACTATGATTATCAGGAATTTGAATTTTATAAGCTTAATGATGAGCAAAGAGCTACTTTTCTGACAAGAGGCAAAAATAATTCAATTATTATTAAATATAATGATAAAGAATATATGGGTCTGTTTGACGATAAAATTGCTTTTAATAATAAATTCAATGAGTTCCTTAATCGTGACTGGATGGATATAAATAAAGACTCAGCCGATGATTTTGTGAAATTCATAAAAAAGCATCCTGTAATTATTGCTAAACCTTCCGACGGTATCGGAGGTATCGGTGTGGAAAAATACAGAATCAAAAATACTGACGATGAACCGGATATCCGTAGGCTGTATGAGCTTCTGAAAAAGAAAAAACAAAACCTGATCGAAACCTTTATAACTCAGCATCCGGATATGAATGTTCTTTATGCAAAATCTGTAAATACAATGCGTATGTTTACGTTCTGTAAGGATGGGAAAGGACATTTTCTTCAGGCTATACTTAAAATCGGAAATGGCGGAGTTGTGGATAATTTTTCCAGCGGAGGTATGTATACTTTCGTTGATGATGACGGTACAGTAAGCGTTCCTGCTATTGACAAGGAAGATCATCAGTATGAAAAACATCCGGTCACAGGTACTGATATTATCGGTTTCCATGTGCCGATGTTTGATGATGCGGTAAAACTCGTAGAACACGCCGCTGAGGTCGTTCCTCAGGTCGGTTATGTTGGCTGGGATGTCGCTATAAGCGATAATGGTCCTGTTATTATTGAGGGAAATTCTTTCCCCGGAGTATTTCAGAAAAGAGCAAGCCTGAGCGATGACAATACAGGAATAATTCCAAAATACAGAAAATATATGGATATTTAAATAATCTAATCTCAGAATTACGCTCCGCATGGCCGGAGCGTAAAACTTTTCTTAAATATTTCTATGAGTACTTTACATTTTGAAGGAAAGCTGTTAAAATATTAACATTAATGGTTGTCAAATAATTAACAATTCAATTCAGGCCGGTGAGAAAAAATGCATAAAAAAAATATATCTGCACCTGTTATAAAAAGACTTCCAAGATATTACAGATTTCTCGGTGAATTGCTCGATAAGGGAATAAGCCGTATTTCTTCAAGAGAATTATCAGATAAAATGGGTTTTTCTGCTTCTCAGATCAGACAGGATCTCAACTGCTTCGGAGGATTCGGACAACAAGGCTTCGGATATCCTGTTGAAGGACTTTATAACGAAATAGGACGCATATTAGGACTGGAGAATTGCTATAATGCAATACTGATCGGTGCCGGTAATCTCGGAAAAGCCGTTGCGGTACATATGTCGTTTGAACAGAGAGGTTTCAGGCTGATCGGTATATTTGATAACGATCCTGCTAAAATCAATACAACAATTCGCAATATCAGGGTTTTCGATACAGATGAACTGGAAGCTTTTTGTAAGGAAAACAAAACCGATGCAGCAATACTCTGTGTCCCTAAAACAGCTGCTCACGAGATCGCTGATCGTCTTTATAATATCGGAATCAGAAATTACTGGAATTTCAGTCATTATGATTTATCTATAAACTACAATGATATTATTGTAGAAAATGTACACCTGAATGACAGCCTAATGATACTATGTTATAAAATCTCAGATGCAAATGATGCTTCCGATCAGAATGAATAAAGAGTGAAAAGCTGATGATTACTGCTGATTTGCAGAAGCATCAGCTGTTAAAATTTTTTATGGATCATTACATTATACGATCTGCTGACTAAAGTAGTATTTCAAAGCTAACATAGTAAAGGATAATTTCTGATGAAAGAAAAAAATATTATTACGCTTGATATTAAGAAAGCTGAAAGTAAACCCCAAAAACCGCCAAACCGCTTAAAAAGCGCCGTTCAAATGCTTGTCTATTGCCTGTGCGGTTTATTGATAGGAATAATAACCGGCGGCGCTGATGCTTTGTTCGGTATCGTACTATTGAAAATAACCGATTTCAGAGAAAACTATCCGTACTGGCTTATACCATTTCTCGCAATCGGCGGACTAATAATCTGTTTTTTATATGAGCGTTTCGGCAAGGAAGTAAAAAACGGTATGGCTATTCTTTTTGACAGAGTGAGAAATGAAAGAACTGAAATAAAACTCAGACTAATACCTTTTGTTACGGTGAGTACATGGATAACTCATCTATTCGGAGGAAGCGCGGGCAGAGAAGGCGTTGCTGTTCAGATTGGCGGTACACTCGGAAGCTTTGTCGCAAGGGAGGTCAGGATAGATAAGAAAAACAGCGCCAAAATTCTGACAATTGCCGGAATGGCTGCCGGTTTCGGAGGATTATTCCGTACACCTATCGCTGCCGTATTCTTTGCAACAGAGGTACTATGTGCCGGCGCACTTGAAGTTACTGCGCTGCTCCCTGCACTCATCTCGGCTTATACTGCAAGCTTCGTTTCAGGTAAACTCGGACTTGAGAAATTTACAGTTATTTCTGATGTCGATTTTCATATTGATATTAATACTTTTGTGCCGTTTTGCATTGCAGCTGTCTGCTTCGGTATTATTGGCGGCGGTTTTGCCTTTGTCCTTAAAAACAGCAGAAAGCTGATTTCAAAGGTATTTCCCAATATTTACTTAAGAATCGCTGCCGGGGGCGCTGCGGTAAGTATTGTTTCTCTTATACTCTACGGCGGAAGATACAGCGGACTCGGAACTAATCTGATTGAATCCGCTTTTAACAATGGTCAGATTTATTACTGGGATTTTCTGCTTAAATTCTTACTTACTATTGTTACTATTTCCGTGGGTTTCCAAGGAGGAGAAGTAACTCCGTTATTCGCTATCGGCGCGGCTTTCGGAACTTCTATCGCTATAGTCTTCAATATGCCTGTCGTTTTATTTGCTGCGTTGGGTTATGCCGCCGTATTCGGCGCAGCAACAAATACTCTAATTGCGCCGATGTTTATTGGCGCAGAAGTATTCGGTTTCAGATATATGCCCTATTTTTTTGCAGTTTGTGTTATTGCCTACATTTTTAACGGCAATAACTGCATTTACTCAAATCAGATAAATAAACAAACTGATTCTATTGTATTGAATCTGAAAAAGTAATATTATCCCCTTCGTATGTATATATTTTCATAAGAATACGGAGGGGATATTTTTGGAAACATGGCTTATTATCACTATTTGCGGTATCATAATGATCACATTAACAGTAGTCCATATCATTATGCGTTCTACCCATCCTGTACGTTCGGCAGTTCTTTCGCTGATACCGGGTATTGCGGCGCTTATATGCGTTAATCTTTCTTCTGCTTTTACCAACGTTTCACTCCCTGTCAGCCCTATGTCACTGTCAGTTTCTGCAGTACTTGGTATTCCGGGAGTAACTGCGCTTCTCATTATTCAGAAAATTTTATAGGTTTTTTCAAAATGCAAAATAAACCTCACAGGATCAATAATATTGAAACTATCCCATTACTTCTCGTGCGGGTCATCAATATTATTTCTGTGAGGTCTTTTCTTTAATTTATTTGCTTTCAACAAGCAGCTTCATTCCTCAGACTTACTATGGTTATTTTTATCTATATATATCACATCAGATTTTTTCCTTTTTTATTTGACTGCGCATTGATTATATTATATAATAATATAATGAACCGGTGTTCTCGATTATTGTATTATTGACTCTTTTCAGGAAATCTGAAGCTTTAATTGTAACTTGTAGTTATCACCGGCATTTATTCATTTTAATTTGTAAAAGCAAATCTGTTAAATATCATCATTAAGGATGCGAAAATATATGATACATCTGGAAAATGTTTCTAAAGTCTACCCGAATGGTACAGAAGCCCTGAGTAATATTAGTCTTGATATTGAACAGGGTGAATTTGTTTTCATTGTCGGACCATCAGGAGCAGGAAAAAGTACCTTTCTGAAGCTTTTGATCCATGAAGAAAAAGCAAGCTTCGGTAAAATTAAGGTCAACGGCTATGATATGATGAAAATAAAAAACCGTAAGGTCCCTTACCTGAGAAGAACAATGGGAATCGTATTTCAGGATTTCAGACTGATCGATAAAATGACTGTTTTTGATAATATTGCCTTCGCTATGCGTGCTATCGGAGCACCTGAAAAAATTATTAAAAAAAGAGTAGCGCATGTTGTCAGTCTTGTGGGTCTTGAGGGTAAAGAAAAATGCAGACCGAATGAACTTTCGGGCGGCGAACAGCAAAGGGTCAGCCTTGCAAGGGCACTGGTCAATAAACCTGAAATGATCATTGCAGATGAACCGACAGGTAATATCGACCCTAAAATGTCTTTTGAAATAATGAAAAAACTCGTTGAAATCAACAGCCGCGGTACAACCATTATTGTTGTTACCCACGAACACGAGCTTGTCCGTGAATTCGGAGGCAGAATTATTATTATTAACGGTGGTATGATCGAAAGGGACGAAAAAATACCAACAAAATATCACCCTCCGGAATCTTCCGTTTCTGATTTTGAGGAGGTTATATCATGAAGTTTTCAAGCAGTTCTTACCTTGTAAAGGAAGGCCTGAAAAATATATGGAACAATCGTATGATGTCACTTGCTTCCATTATCGTTCTTGTTTCATGCCTTATTATTACCGGCGCGGCATCTCTGCTGTCACTTAATGTTTCAAAGCTTATCGCCGGAATCGGTGACGATAATCAGATCAATGTTTATCTTGATTATAATCTGTCTGATATCGATTCAATTAAGCTTGGCTCAACCATATCTAAAATTAAAAATGTCGACGAATGTATCTTTTATTCTAAGGATGAGGGTATTAAGGAATTTAAAGATAAGCTTGGCAATGACCTCTATCAGAGTATGCAGGGAGATGAAAACCCACTCGGAAATGTTTATAAAGTCCGTCTTAAGGATCTTTCTGATTACAAACACACGATCGATCAGATAAAAAATATCGATGGTGTTATGAGCATCAGCGACAGAGCCGCGATCGCGCGTACTCTGACAAAGCTTAATTATTTTGTAACTCTTGTTGGCTTCTGGGTCGTGCTAATTCTTGGTGTTGTCACTCTCTTCATTATTTCAAATACCATAAAAATGACTATGTACTCAAGACGTTTTGAAATAAGTATTATGAAATCTGTAGGCGCTACTAATGCATTTGTAAGGATTCCCTTTATTATTGAAGCGATGTCGATTGGTCTAATTGCCGGTCTTATTTCTTCGATATCTCTTATCTGCATTTACAACCCCGTCCGTGAAACAGCAGGAAATATGATATCTATGATCGGTACTTCAACAATTCCTCTCGAGGATATCTGGCTTCAGATACTTCTGCTTTTCTCAGGCTCAGGTATTCTTATCGGCGCTATCGGAGGTTTTATTTCTATTACAAAATATCTTCGGAAAGAAGGAGGAGAAATCCTTGGCTGGTAAAAAATTACTACTTAAGGCTGCTGCCGCTCTTATCTGCGGTATTCTTGCTGTCACTATACTCGCTTTGCCTGATGTCAATGCTTTTGATGCCGAAGAAAACGCAAGACAAAGAAGGAAAATTGAGGAACAGAATAAGGAATTTCAAAAACAGCTTAATGAGGATAACAAATCATTAAAGGAAAAACGTGAATACAGCGAAAAGCTTCAAAAACAGATCGCTGATCTGACTAAACAAATACAGAAAAGCAACAATAAAATTAAAGATCTGAATAAGCAGATCAAGGAAAACCAGAAAATAATCAACGACAGACTCGCTGCAATTGATGACAGACTTGATCTTCTTAAATCAAGACTGCGCGCAATTTATACCGCAGGAGATATCTCTACTCTTGAGGTTATTTTACAGGCAAAGGATTTTACTGACTTTATTGACAAAATGGAAATCGTGAAAAGCATTTCCGATTACGATACTAAGCTTATTAACGGCCTTAAATCAGAACTTAAGGGCATAGGAAAAGAACAGGAAAAGCTTCACGCTGATAAAACTGCTGTTGAATCTGAAAAGAAAAAGCTTGAGGATAATAAGAAAAAAATTAATGAGCTGTCCGCAGAAAATGAAGAAATAATAAAATCACTTTCTGAAAATATCGAGAATACTGAACAAGCTATGAAGGATAATGAAGAAAAAGAAAAAGAACTCGAAAAGGCTCTCAATGATTATAATAAAGAAATGGCAGAAAAAGCCAGACTTCAAAGAGAACGTCAGAAACAGCGTGAACAGCAGCGCAGGGCTGCAATAGAAAAGGCAAAAAGAGAAAAAGCTGAAAGACAGAATAACGGCTCCGGCGAACAGCAGACTGACGAAACGGACGATACTTATTCTGACGATGATGACGACATATTTGTCGATGTAAGCGGCGGTTATGTATGGCCTTGTCCGGGACATACATATCTTACTTCTACATTCGATGAATGGAGGGGTGTAAATAATCACGGTGCTCTCGATATCGCTGATGGTGATGTCTATGGCGCGCCTGTCGTTGCTTGTTGGTACGGTACTGTTTTTTCAGCTAATTCCGGCTGTACGCATGACTGGGGGAAATCCTCAAGCTGCGGCTGCGGAGGCGGATACGGCAATTACGTTATGATCGATCACGGCGGCGGAAAAATCTCGATCTATGGACATTTATCCGAGGTGGTCGCTTCAATCGGAGATGAGGTAGTGCCGGGTCAGATTATTGGTTATGTAGGTTCTACCGGATACTCAACCGGACCTCATCTGCATTTTGAAATGCAGTATAACGGTGTCAGATATGATCCTCTTGAAGAATACAATTAATCTGATGTCTAAGCTTTATTCCAAATATTAAATATCTTCTTTATACTCTGAATGATCCCGGATATTACCGGGCAGAACATATTACCGCAAAGTGAGTCTGGTGCTTGCTTTGCGGTTTTTTTCCTAAGGCAACACCGCACAAAGATTGTGCGTCAGATTTCGAGCATAATTTTTTGTCAGATTGACAAAATCGACGCAGGAATACTGACGT
>CACYDC010000033.1 GCA_902773025.1 uncultured Ruminococcus sp. | reverse complement strand
AAGGTACTGCACTTAAACTGTTGAACCGCCGTGTACCGAACGGTACGCACGGTGGTGTGAGAGGTCGGCTGCTCAACTAATGGGCAGCCTCATTCTCGATTCAGATTACTATTCTAAGTTTCTTACCGCTGAAAATAAGATCGGGATTTTTAATATTATTGTCACTTACAAGCTTTGCCACACTTGTTTTGTATTTTGCAGCGATACCTGTAAGCGTATCGCCCGGTCTGATCTCATATATTAATATTTTGGTGTCATCTGAATTTCCGGTTTCGGATGCGGCCTTTTTCAGGTTTTCCGCAGCAATTGCCGCTGTGACATGTCCGTTTATTCCGATAACGACTCTGTCACCTACAGCTTCAATAACGGTATAATCCTCGTCGGGATATACGGCAAATTTTTTTGTTGTACCGTAAATATAAGGTTTTATCACTTCAACCTTATCGCCTGAACGAAACTTTTCAGATTTATTCGATTTATTTTGTGTATCCGTTTTTTTCTTATCAGTTCTGGTCTTATCCGAATGCTTGTTATTCTCATTAACATACATTATATCGAGATCACATTCCCCGGAGATCCCGTCTATGCATCCTTTTTTTCCGACGGTATACTGCCACATCATACATTCGTACATAGGTTTTGCGCTGTCCCACTGCGCAAGCCAGAGATTATATTTGCCTATAATTTCATCTGGATAAAGATAATTCCTCAGCCAGTTCGGATTTGTGTATACACCTGCCTGATAGCCTGCTTTTTTAATTCTTTCACAGAAAGCGATAACGATATCGGTACATACTCTCTTACCGTACTGAGCTATCCTTTGTTCCTCCATATCGATGAATACCGGAAGTTGGGGTTTTGTTCCTTTTATACAGCTAAGACAGTATTCTGCTTCTTTTTCGGCATCCTCTTTACTTTCGGCATAGGAATAATGGTATATTCCGCACGGAATACCCTTTGAAGCAAAGCCATGCATATTCCTGTCGAATTGATTGTCCTTCTGACCGGCATGCCAACCGAAGCTGCTGCGTACTACAGCAAACTGTACCTGATTTTTATTAATCTTCTCAAAATTAATATTTCCCTGAGCATAGGAAACATCTATTCCTTTTTTTACTGTCACTTAATGACCTCCATTCTTTTTATGAAATTGAAGACTGTCCAGACAGTCTTACTGCTAATAACTATATTATGAAGGATCTCTCCTTCAATGTTCCTCCCAAAATAAGAAAAATTATACCTGTAGAGGTCAACTCATCTGTAAAATAAAAAAAAGCGCTGTCCCTTCTCACATTGGACAGCGGCATAAAAAATTTTATTAATGTCCGGAAAAACTGTCAAAGCAATCCTCACGAGTCAGATATTCTCCGCAGAGAAACTTATTGATCAGATACATGGATTTTTGTTCGGCAATATCAGCAAGCTCTAAAAAGCTTTCGTTATGCAAGGTTCCGTCAGAAGGAGCTGTCCATGTACTATGCATTAGATTTGCAGGGTCCGCAGACAGATCGATTTTAACATTTCTCATAAAGACTGAAACGACCGGCGGAAAACCGAGCAGCTTTTCCAAAGCTTTCATGCTGTTGCGTTTAAGAGAAAATCTGTCATTAAGTACGGTAAGACATTTTCTCCAGTCAAGCATAGCGCGAACGATCTCATAATTTTGCACATCAGGATGTATTCCGGAATCAGTCAGATATGAATTCATTATTTCAGCAACCGTTTCATAGGATGAACGATCCTCAGGACAGGTATCCTGAAGCTTCATTTTGTGTATCGGGACATGCTTTTCATGCATAAGAAAAATCGTATCAAGCTCTCCTTCAAGCTTATTGTGATATACAGAACTAAGCTTTATTCCCTCTGCTATCTGTTCGTTTGCTTTTCCGGCAATCGAAATATGAAATATCTGACCTCCGGCTTTTTCTTCGGCATAACCTACTATATAGGGATGAGCGACCGAATCAAAAGCATAATGTGTGACAAAGCCGAAAGCATAGCTTCTTGCTGCCGTACTTTCTTTTGCCCGCGCATATTCATATAAATAATTCAGCAGCGGCTCAGCATTGCAGTTATGCATGATATGAGATATTTTTGCAATACTCGGCTGAAACTGCCACGGCATAACTCTGTGAGCAAAGAATATATCAGGACCGCTTGCGCCCCATAGAAAAATATTTTTTTCCAGTTCCGGCATTGCGGCAGAAAGACGTTTATATACCCTTTCTGCCAGAAGATAATGTGAAACGACTGCTGGCATTGGTATTCTCCTTATGTTTATTAAAAACTTTGATGTTAAAAGCTTTGCTATTATATCACGGTCAGAGCCGCGTAATTAGCCATAAGCTTTTTTGTACCTGCCTTATCAAAGGCGATTTCGAGCAATGTGTCTGATGCCATAGGCCGTATACCGATAATCAGCCCCTCACCGAAGCTTTTGTGACGCACCCTCATTCCTATGCTGTAGCTGACATTCGTTTTATGCATATGAGGCATTGATGATATCAATGTACTTTGTTCCATGTCGTTGCGGCGTCTTGCTCCGTTTTTTGCAGCAGCGGAACCGAAATTCTCGGGACGGCGCGTTTCTTTTTCTTCTACAAGACCTTCCGGCAATTCTGAAAGAAAACGCGAAGGCTTGTTATACGAGGTTTTTCCGAATAAAGTACGTGAACGCGCGGTCGAAAAATAAAGCTTATTTTTAGCTCTTGTGATACCGACATATGCAAGACGTCTTTCCTCCTGCATATCAGCCTCTGACAATTGAGAAAGATAGCCCGGAAAGGTATTCTCCTCCATTCCGGGGATAAACACATCATTAAATTCCAAGCCCTTTGCGGAATGAAGTGTCATCATCACAACGAAGCTTTCTCCGTTCCCGGTATTATAATTATCTATATCGGTAAACAGAGATACTTCCTCAAGAAAACCCTGTAAGGTCGCTTCATCTTTATTTTCCTGTTCGTATCTCATTATACTGGATTTAAGTTCTTTTATATTTTCGACAGCCTCATCACCGTGATCGCTTTCCTTTAGTATAAACGGGATATACTGTGTTCTTTCGACAAGCTTGCCGTACATTTCAGAAACCGTATTGCCTGCTTCAAGCTCATGTGACATATCCTCTATAATTGAGGAAAACTCTTTCAGTTTAGCAGAGGCTCTCATAAGCGCATCAAATTCATCGCTGTGCATAATAGTTTCATACATACTCTGGCCGAGCATACTTCCGATTTCTTCTATCTGAGATACAGACTTATCCCCTATTCCTCGTTTAGGGATATTAATAATTCTTTTCAGTCTTGCATTATCGTTATGATTGCTGATAACGCTGAGATATGCGATCATATCCCTTATTTCTCTGCGTTCATAGAAACGTCTGCCGCCGATTATGCGGTAAGGTACACCGGCTCTGACTAAGGAACGTTCTATATTCTGCGACTGTGAATTCATGCGATACAGAACGGCATAATCGCTATAGCTTTTTCCGGAGGCTATTCCATCAAGAATAGTATTGACGATAAATCGGCTCTCGTCGTGTTCGTCATAAGCGTTAAAGCGCACGATTTTATCGCCCGAAGGATTATCAGTCCAAAGTGTTTTATCCTTTCGGGATGAATTATTCTTTATCACCGAGTTTGCGGCGCTGAGAATATTTTTTGTCGAACGGTAATTTTGTTCGAGCTTGATAGTGCATGTGTTTTCAAAAGTATCTTCAAATTCAAGGATATTTTTTATAGTAGCGCCTCGGAATTTATATATACTCTGATCATCATCACCGACAACGCAGAGATTGTTATGTACGCTTGATAGCAGTCTTACAAGCTCATACTGCACATGGTTTGTATCCTGATATTCATCGACCATAATATAGCGGAACTGGCTTCCGTATTTTTCACGTATTACAGGGAAGTTCCTGAGTAGGATGACGGTATTAAGTATCATATCGTCAAAGTCCATAGCATCTGCTGCCGCAAGTCTTTCCTGATAAAGCTTGTATATTTTTGCGATAGAAATAAGTCGGTCATCATTTTCGGCATATTCCTCAAAATCCTCGGGCAGCATCATATTATCCTTTGCATTAGATATTTCTGACATTGCCGCGCGTGCGCTTATAGTTTTTTCATCTATATTGAGTGATTTTTCGCAATCCTTGATAAGCCTTTTCTGATCGTCACTGTCATAAACTGTAAAATGCTCGGTGTAGCCGAGATATGATGCATATCTTCTGAGTATTCTCCCGCAGGCGGAATGAAAAGTTGAAGCCCAGATATCCAGGCCGGTTTCGCCGACCTTTTTACAAATACGTTCTTTCAATTCACCGGCAGCCTTATTAGTAAAGGTTATCGCAAGTATCTGCCACGGAGCGGGTACAGACACAGAAAGACGCTGTGCCAGATTATCGTTCAATTTTGATTTATTTTGCGCAGCGTTTCTTATTTCTTCAATTTCGCTGTCGCTGTATTCTCCGTAGACAACATCAGTTTCGTATGCCTTTCCCCATCTGAGGAGGTTAGCTATACGATTGACAAGTACAGTAGTTTTACCGCTTCCTGCTCCGGCGAGAATCAGAAGAGGGCCGGTCACTGTATAAACTGCCTGTTGCTGCATATCGTTAAGGTAAGCAAATTCATTTTCTATAATTTCTCTGCGCATAGCCGCAAGCTCTGCATAGATTTCATCTGTCAAGATAAAACTCCCTCTCGTCATTAAGTACCGTTATCGGTACTTCCTATTTTACAACAAATCAGCTTTAATAGCAAGGGCCGGCGGAGCGTGAAACATGGAAATCAACTTTCTTCTTCAGAATATTGGGAACTCTGTCCCAAACCCTGCCGGGCCCGGTGCCCGGGCAGTCGTGTTCGCGGTTACGTTCGCTGCGCTCACTGCGTGGTAAGTGTAAATAAGTTGTTCCCGCGGTGCTTATTTTTTAGCGTAATAACATATCTGTCATGCGACAGTGTCTTTCAAAACTCCCGGACCCCTTTCCCAAAAAACTTGTGTTACGCTTGATTGTAATGAATATTACCGCTATCTTTTTTCAATACGGTCCCTGAGCTGTGCTATCAGCGTCAATAGAAATTTCGGGACAGGAATGTCTGTTTTTATGAGATTTTCGATTATGCTTATAAGTTCGTTCACTATAAGCCAGAATGTTACAAGTATACCTGCCCAGAAGCTGCAATCCATTTTTATATTGACATATTGAAAACCTGCATGTATCAAGTAGTCAGCAAACATCGCCGCTGCAATAAGCATCAAGTATCCAAGCTTTTTAATAATGCCCTTTAAACCGGTTTTACTTGAAAGACAGCGGTTTATGTATGCCGAATAAAGACCTGTCAGATAATCTGCTGCCATAGCTGCAATCAGTACAGCAACAGGCACTGCAAGCATATTAAAATATATGGAAAATGCAGCGGCTGCGGCTGAAAAAATAGCCTTTAAAGATTTATCTTCCATTTAATTACCTCCCTTCATAATGAGGGAGAAATTATAAGAAATTTGACTCTCTGAGGTCAAAACAGTATCACATATTCTTATATAGCCTGTAGAGATCGAGCATATCTAATTCGCCGTTTTTATCTGTATCTGCTGCAAGAGCGGCTGCGTCGGATAAATCAGATTTATTGAACAGATAATCGCAGAAAAGATCAGTATCTCTGCTGTTAGAGTTTCCTTCTCCTGTCAGATCGCCGTATAGTACGATCGTAAGACACTTGTTTCCTGATAGGTTTATAATACACCCGGTACCGGTTTTACCGCTGCTTACTGTTTTATTGCGGTAATCAACAGCCGATATAATCTCTCCTTCGAGTATACCGCTTTTTTTAAGGGCAGATATCGTTGTGGGACTGTCTAAAAAAATATAGTTTCCGGCAATATGTATATTATTTTCTGAACTGACATCTGTGTTCTGATTATGGCTGCTGTTTTCGGTTGATGATATTGAAGCAGTTGATACGGCACGATCGCGTATTTCTGATCGTGGTATACTTATGTTCTCTGATGATTTTTTATCAGAACTGACAGAAGTGTCCGGCAAAGAGGTGTTTTCTTCGATAGTCGACGGCGGGGAGCTGTTTTGTGTGTTATTTTTGTTATTTTCTTCAGCTGTGTTGTCAAGCTGCGTATCTGATACATCCGGCTCAGAAAAATCATCAGAGGATAGTATGTAGAGATTTTCTGAAATATAAGCAATAGTGTGATTGCTTGATATAAGCATATTGATTTTTCTGCCGGGAGAAAATGATTTTAATACATTGCCGTTTATGTCAAGCTCATATATCGTTACCTCATCACAGGCATAAATGGATTCTTTGGTCACACAGATATCATTATAATCGGTTTCCAGTATTTTTGAAAAGCCTTTATCATAAGAAAAAGAATACACATTTCCGCTGTCATCTGTGCATTTTCCGTTTATAAGACGTATATTTTCTGATGGTATAACGCTTTTTGCAGCTTTGCGCGTGGATGTGCTGAAAATACTGGTTCCGCATACTGCATATACCGAACAGCTGATATCATCATAAAAAAGAGAATCAATATAGCTGCCCGTACTGATACGTTCCTCTTCTTCACCGTATCTGGAAAAAATTTTTATTACATCGGGTTCATTTTCGTCTGACACATAAAATTTCCCTGAATTATCGGTACAGAAACAATTTTCTGATGAACCAGTTTCATTTAATATGATTAATCCTGAATTCTTTTTTTTATTGCAGTCATATATTATAAGATTATTTTTTGTATGCTTCAAAAGATATAAATGGCCCAGAAATGCTTGGACTGAATCATAGTCAGTATATCCCGGCTGATATGATGTGACCGAATTATTGGACATTACCTTATCAATAATTTTTTTATCTTTGCAGCAGATATAAAAGCTTCCATTATCGTCCGGCAGATATGTACAGTCTTCGTTGTATGCGCTGTAGGGCTTGACCTGTATTATACCAAATAAGAACAGTATCAGCGCAGATAAAAATATTGTAGTAACACGGTGTTTGCTATACATCTGAAACATCGCTCCAATACAGATTAATATATCTATATTTTATTACAAAATCCGACAAAATACACTGATTGGAGGGCTTGTTTTTTATGTTTCACAAACAAATTTTAAGCCTGATTTTTGTTTAAAATAACAAACACAGCATCCGTTCATATTTCTGAACGAATACTGCGCTTTTTCTGACAGTCCATACCCGGTTTATCTGTATCTATGACATAGAAGAATCTGTTATTAAATTCCTGTCTGCTAAAAAATCCTCAACGACATCTGCAAGATGTTCGGGAAAAAGCTCAAGCTCATATATAAGCTTGAAAAGCTCAGTGACTTCTTGTGCTGAATCTGAAATATCCTCAATCGAACTGCATTCTGTATCGTTGCATATTTCAATGCCGTATACGGGAATTTCACCGTAATCCTCGCTTTTAAAGTTTGTTTTGAACATTGAATATGTATAAGCGCCTGATATGAGCTGCATTAACTTGATATTGTTTGACATAAAATACTTCCTTTGCAATATGTGATATTTTTATACCGGTATTACGTAGTATATTATACTTTCTTTTTGTGTAAAAAACAATGCAACTTTAGTTGAAATTAATATTTGTGAATATTCTGATATAGAATAAAGCACGATGTTTTTTCGTCAAAGTGATGTTTTACATCAAAAATATTTTAAAATTTTGTGCATAATATACAATTGACGATTGGCAAAAATTAAAAATAATTGGTTTACTGTACGATTATATATCATAGATAAGCAGAAAAATGTCATTTAATATGAATAGAAAAAATCCGCCGGGCACACGGTGGGTTTGCCGTATCCCTGACGGATGTATATTATAAAATCAGCATCAGTCTTTATATTCAGGAGTTATAAAGCCACGGATTTTTTCCTCGTTTATTCTGACTTTTCTGAATCCTACAAAATTATCGCCGTCCAGATCATTGTCATCACGATTTCCTTCGATAACAGTCATAGTATCGCTGTTGACATCAACTATGATACCTACATGGTATGCGCCTGTCTGACAGTCGCCTATACCGTCATCGTCCCAGTTGTAGAATATCAGATCGCCGCGCTGCGGGACAAATGCATCATCCTCCTGCCATATTCCCATTCCCATTGCGCCTCTGACCATTGTCGGACAGCTGCAGCTTGGATAAATCAGGCCAACCAAACCTGATTTCATAAATACCGCAGATGCGTAGGCAGCGCACCACGGATCAAGATGGTGCATATAGTATGTATCAGGAATTCTTCCATAGTTATATACTTGCAATATTTCTTTGCTTGAGCCGTCTGCCTCATTATAGCCTAACCATTTCATAGCATAATCTACTGTTCTTTTTCTCTGGCATTCCTTAACGACCTTTACGGTGCATACATCGGTTTTGCCGTTATATGTTCTGACAGTGACTTTTGTAGTACCGACTTTTTTTGCAGTTATCTTACCGCTCCAGACTTTTTTGTCCAGCGAGAGTATATTTTCATCTTCTATAGAAAATACTCTTGCAGCAGAAGCTTGTTTTTCATCAGTTCTACTGTTAAGAACATAGCTCTCTCCTACCTGAAGGATAAGTTTTCTTGTGCCAATATTGATCTTTTTCGGCGCAGCTTTGATAATTACAATGCATACATCCTTTTTGCCGTTTACGGTTTTTACGGCAACTGTTGTTCTTCCGATCTTCATACCCTTTACATTGCCGTTCTGATCGATGATTGCTTTATTATTATTCCAGGAATAATAATATCTGTAATACGATGCGCCGTCTTTTACATTACTTGAAAGCTTATAGGTTTCTCCAAGACCGATAGTAATTTCCTTTTTGCTCATCTTAACATCCTTAGCAGGATTTTTTACAGTGACCTTGCATACGGCGGTTTTGCCGTTATATGAACGTACTGTAATATTTGCGCTGCCTTCTGACACAGCCTTGACAGATACGTTCCATCCTTTTCTTTCAATAAGCGCAACACTGCTGTCTGAAGATTCATAGGTACGGCTTATTGCTGCGCTGCCGCTGTCAACAGAGCTATATATAGGAATGATCTCGTTCTTTGCTGCTGTAATTGACGAATGTGAAAGATAAATTTTTTCCGGCGCTTTTCTGACGGTTACATTTACTGTTTTGATGATCTTTCCGAGGTAGCTCATTTTTATCTGAGTGCTGCCGGGCGCGGCTGCATAAATTCTGCCGTTTTTAAATTCAGCAATTTTTTTGTCTGAACTTTCGATTTTCAGAAGCTCCTTTTTTGCCTGTGCAGGTTCTAATTTATAATCGAGCCACAAGTTTTCTCCGGACCCGAGCTCTACAGAATCCTTTGCATTAACAATCTCAGCGGGAGCATAGACATTTACATTGCATTTTTTAAGTATATCGTTGCATTTGACGGTTATAGTGGCCTTTCCGATGGATTTTGCAACAATAGTATTATTTTCAACATCAACTACTGATGTATCGGAAGATATGTAGCTGTAGCTTTCATTCTGATATACCGGAAACGCAGACGCGCTGATCTCCGCAGTTTCACCGACTACTAATGAAAATGTGTATTTGTCAAGCAGTAGCTGCGCATATGAGCCGTCGCTGAGTTTTCTGAATTTTAAAGAGTTGTTTACGGCTGCAGTCTGAGCATACGAATCGACTTTGCCGTAAACGGTAAGTCTATTTGTCTGCGGCAATGCTTCATCTTCGATTAGCGTAATGTTTTCGGGAATATAGAGATATGTCATATTATCATGTTCACGGAAGGTGCCGGCGGATATTGTGCTTACAATATATCCGTCTATCTGTGACGGAACGGTAACCATTTTTTCATTCCCGGTATACGACGTAAGCTTTATCTCACCGTTTTCCATTACTTCGTATTTGAAGGACGCAGCCGGTTCCGGTTCGGCAGCCGAAGCCGAAAAAACACACGGCGCAGCCAGAAGCATAAGCATTATAAGTGCAGGTATAGCTGCAAATTTGATCTTTTTAATTTTGACCATAGTATTCACTCCATTATCATAATATTTATATATACAATAAATAGGATTATACCATAGTTTTATTTAAGAGGCAAGTATTTTAGTATAATATACACAATTTACCGCAATTTTCAGGAAAATTGTTATAAGTGAATACCGAAGTCCGACAATGTATGAGTACGTTGTTTTATAGTGATCAACGCAAACGAAAGAGCAGATTGACAGCGGATATAAAAATATTATAATAAAATGTTTGATTATTTGTATAGTTTGTTGTATAATTACTATCAAACGTTTTAAAACTCAATGGAGGTAACACTATGGATAAATTAATGGATGTTGGTCGTATGGATAATTACTACGAACAAATTGTAAAGAAGAAATTTACTGCGAATCAGTTTACTGCGTTGGTATTGTCATTATGCGGTGTCATAACAGTTATCGTTTTATGTGTGTTTTTTTCCGGCATAATTCCTATACTGGTTCCGGTATCCCTGATATCATTGGGTGTCGGGATCTGGCTGATCTACTACCTTATAAAGAATTCTGGCATTGAATATGAATATACGTTTGTAATGGGTGAAATGAGGGTTGAACGTATCAAGGGAAAATCAAAAAGAAAAAAGGTCGCAGCATTTGATGTAAAAGATATTGATGACATAGGCAAATATATAGACCGCGAAACAGGTAAAAGAACAGTAGATCCTTCCAAACACGGACTTATACTTCATGCTGAGGAAAATGATACAAATATTGATACTTATTATGTTATAATACATGATAAAATCAGACATAAGCATGCTATACTTACTTTCACACCTAATAAAACCACTCTTGAAAAGCTTCGTCCGTTCCTTTCGGTAGAGCTTAAGAAGAAGTTCCTTAAAATGATGAAGGAAGAAGAAAAATATGAAGCTGAGGCTAAGAAGGAAGCTGTTCAGAATTGAATGGCGGCCTGACAGCGCCGGCACTCTGCCGGACACGACTGCGCGGGCACCTGGCTGTGAGCTTTTGCAGAGCAAAAGCTTTAAATGATAGTATTACAGGGCCTCCCGGGCGGAGTGCCTCCGCAGTCATGTTCGCTGCATATCAGCGTTGCAGTGTTGTTACCGCGGTGCTCAGTTATAGCATAATAAACTCATTGTCATTATATCAGAATTTTTGTTCCTTGTTGTAATGTGAATTTAGCGTAATTACGCTGTTAACTAAGAATCGCGGGAACAACTCTCAAACGCTTACCGCGCAGTGAGCACAGCGAACGGAATCGCGAACACGACACTGGCGGCACGCCGGCTGAAAAAAATGCTTGCATATTTGGAATATGTGTGATAAAATAGGTGAAGTAATTATGGAGGTAGTAAAAGAGTGGGGCGACCCACTCTTTTATCATTAATTTACGGAAGCTGATCATATTTTTGGCCGGCTTTTCAGATGGATTATTATAGAAAACGGAGGAAGCTTATGTCTAAAAAGAAAAGCGGTAATACAGTAGCAGAAGTTACAGAACTGGTGCAGCCTATTGTTGAAGAACTTGGCCTTACATTGTGGGATGTCCGTTATGTCAAGGAAGGCGCAATGTGGTATCTGAGAATATTTATCGACAAAGATGAAGGTGTTTCCATAGACGACTGCGAAACAGTTTCAAGAGCAATTGATGCTCCGCTTGATGAGCTTGATCCGATAGAAGGAAATTATACACTGGAGGTTTCATCTCCCGGAATTGAGCGTGAATTGATACTTGACCGTCATTTTGACAGATTTATAGGCGCTCCGGTAATGGTCAGACTCATACGTCCTGATGAAAACGGCGAAAGGGATTTCAATGGAACGCTGATCGCACACGATAAAGAAAATATAGAAATTCTGTCAGAAACCGGAGAGGAATCAGTAATAAAAAAGAAGGATACAGTATATATTAAACTGGATGATTTTAACATTTAAAACTAACGGAGGCTAATGAAAATGAAAAAGAACAAAGAACCTGAAGAGAATCTGTTTGCGGCATTGACGCTTATCGAAAAGGAAAAAGGAATACCTGCGGATTTTATGCTCGCACAGATCAGTAAGGCGATCGTCACCGCTTGTAAAAACTCCTACGGCGGAAATGATGATGTTACCGTTCAATATAACAAAACAACAGGAAAGCTTGAAGCTAAGCTTAATAAGACCGTGGTTGAAGAGCTTAATGATATCAACAGGGAAATAACTCTCGAACAGGCCAGAAAAACAGACCCTACAGTGAATATCGGCGATAAAGTGGGAATAACGCTTGATCCTAAAAATTTTGGCAGAATAGCAGTAATGACAGCTAGAAATATGATACGTCAGGGTATCCGCGACGGTGAAAAGGAACAGGCTTTGTCTGAGTATCAGAGTAAGCTTCAGGATATTGTTACAGCTACCGTTGAACAGGTCGATCCGAATACAGGAAATGCTACACTGCGCCTTGGCAAGGCAATAGCCATACTTCCGAAAAATGACCAGGTAGCAGGCGAAGTACTTAATGTAGGCGATCTTATCAAGGTTTACGTTGTAAATGTAAAAACGGGTGAAAGAGGCCCGAGAGCAATTATATCAAGAACACATCCCGATCTTGTGAAAAGACTTTTTGAGGAACAGGTCCCCGAAATATATGACGGTACAGTTGAAATCAAATCAATTTCCAGAGAAGCAGGCTCAAGAACAAAGATCGCAGTATTCAGCAAGGACAGCGAGGTCGATGCGGTCGGCGCATGCATAGGACCTAAGGGCCAGAGAGTAGGCAATATAGTAGGCCAGCTCGGAGGAGAAAAAATAGATATTATCGAATACAGCGAAGATCCGGTAGAATTTATCAGCAAATCGCTGTCACCGGCAGAGGTTGTTAAGGTCACACTTGATCCGAGCGGCGAAAAAATATGCAAGGCAACGGTTCCTGACAGCCAGCTTTCTCTTGAAATAGGCAATAAGGGTCAGAATGTGCGTCTTGCGGCAAAACTGACAGGCTGGAAAATCGATATCCGTCCCGAAAGCGGATTCTTCGGAGAGGATGAGGATGATGAACAGACTTCCGACTCTGATAAGGACGAAGTAACTGAGCCTGATGAAATTGCACAGCAGCCTGAGACTGTTCCTGAATCAGAAGAAGCAGAACAGGAAGAGACAGAAGAATTATCCGAAACTGAGGAAAGCGCTTCGGAAGACTGATCTGTTTCAGAATACAAATAGTTTTAAAACACTAAAAGATCGGGAGGGTAAAAATGCATCAGAAAAAAATACCGATGAGAAAATGTATCGGCTGCGCCGAAATGAAAGAAAAGAAGCAGCTTGTCAGAATAGTAAAAGCTCCCGATCCCGATGGATCAGGCGGTGAAATTTCGGTTGATCTGACCGGAAAAAAGCCCGGACGAGGAGCATATATATGTAAAGATTCCGACTGTCTGGCAAAGGCCAAAAAGGCCCGAAGGCTTGAAAAAGCATTTACGTGCAAAATTCCCGACGAGGTGTATCAGCAGCTCGCTGAGGAACTTGACGCATCTATATAAAAGCAAGGCTTTTAACAAAAATAATCGGTTTGTCCGGAAAGAGTGATAAAATAAATGAATGAAAAGCTGTTGTCGTTATTGGGAATAGCAAGACGAGCGGGACGGTTATCGCTCGGGTTTGATGCCGCTGCCGATTCTATGCGAAGCGGACAGTGCAGGCTTTTGCTGATCGCAGTTGATCTGTCCGAGCGCAGCAAACGGTCCATATCAAGAACGGCTCAACAGACTCAGACACGGACAATTGTTTTAAATATACCGATGGATACTCTCGGCGCTGCCATCGGAAAGCTAACGGGAATAGTCGCTGTCAATGACAAGGGCTTTGCCGAAAAGATGATAACACTCTGCGGCGAATAAAGACAGGAGGAATGATCGTATGATAAAATATAAAGTCAGTGAATTAGCAAAAAATCTTAACATTACAAGTAAGGAAATATCTGAGGTGTTGAAAAATTACCTTAATGTGAATAAAAAATCGGGGGCTGTTCTTACAGAACAGGAATTGAATGTTGTGTTTGAGTACTTTACACAAAAGAATATGCTTCCGAATCTGAATGAGTATTATGCGAGCGCAAATGAGCCTGTTCAGGAAACTGCCGCCGAAGCAGCTCCCAAGCCTAAAAAGGAACCTAAAAATGATAAGCCGGCAAAAACCAGACAGCCTAAAAATGATAAAAAACCGGAAGCTGCAAAGGCTCAGAAAAATACGGATGTAAAGCCTGAAGCTAAGTCTGAACAAAAAGCACAGCCCGTGCAGGAAAAGCCTGCGCCGCAGCATAAAAAGCAGGATCAGCAGCAGAGAACTGATAAAAAACAGAAAAAAGCAAAACAGCCGGCTGCTGCAAGACCAAAACAGGAAACACATATCCTCAGCGGTAAAAAGCTGGACAGCAGTGAGGCTGTTACAGAGGATAACAGCAAGGTTAATGAAAACAGAGGACGCGTGATCAATACGCGCGCTTCTCATATAAATATAGATAAGTACAACGAAAAATACGACCGGCTTGCAAGTGAAAAAATGCATAAGGAACCGACTATGCAAAAGCAGAAGATCAATCAGCGTTCACAGCAGAAGGGTAAGCCGCGCAATTCAAGAAAGGAAACAGAAGCAGAAAGACTCAAAAGAATTGCAAATGACCGTAAAAATAAACCTATCACTATACAGATACCTGATGAAATAACTGTAGGCGAGCTTGCATTAAGACTTAAGGCTACAGCAGCTGAAGTAATCAAAAAGCTTATGATGCTTGGGGTAATGGCAAGCGTTAATGATGTGATCGACTTTGACACCGCATCACTTGCGGCAATGGAGTTTCACGCTAAAATAGAAAAAGAAGTAATTGAAACCATAGAAGAAAAGATAATTGACGACAGTGAGGACGATGACGAGAACCTTGTTGAACGTGCTCCGGTAGTAGTAGTTATGGGACACGTTGACCATGGTAAGACATCTCTGCTTGATGCTATTCGTCATGCTCATGTCACCGCAACGGAAGCCGGTGGAATTACGCAGCATATCGGCGCATACCGTGTAAATATCAATAAGAGGGATATTACCTTCCTTGATACCCCCGGCCATGAAGCTTTTACTACAATGAGAGCAAGAGGCGCTCAGGTGACCGATATTGCAATTCTTGTAGTAGCGGCTGACGATGGTATCATGCCGCAGACAATAGAAGCAATTCACCACGCAAAAGCAGCCGGCGTTTCTATAATTATTGCCGTTAACAAGATAGATAAGCAGGGCGCGGATATAGAGCGGGTAAAATCACAGCTTACAGAGCATGAGCTTGTTCCGGAAGAATGGGGCGGCGATGTTCCTGTAATTCCTGTTTCCGCTCATACAAAGGAAGGTATTGACGATCTTCTTGAGATGGTCCTTCTTGTTGCGGATATGAAAGAGCTTAAGGCAAATCCTGACAGAGCGGCAAAGGGAACAGTTATAGAAGCAAGACTTGATAAAGGCAGAGGCCCGATCGCTACTGTGCTTGTACAGAACGGTACACTTAATGTCGGAGATATAATCGTAGCAGGTACTACTGTCGGCAGAGTAAGAGCTATGACAAACGATAAGGGCGCAAAGGTAAAAACAGCAGGACCGTCAGTTCCTGTTGAAATCACCGGTCTCGACGATGTACCTACAGGCGGCGATATTTTCAATGCCGTATCCGACGAACGTCTTGCAAGAGAGCTTGTAGCGCAGCGCCGCGATGCCGAGAAAGAAGAACGCTTTAATGCAAGAACAAAGGTAACGCTTGACAATCTGTTTGATCAGATGAAGCTTGGCGAGATGAAGGAGCTTAAGATAATCGTAAAGGCTGATGTTCAGGGTTCGGTTGAGGCTGTAAGACAGTCGCTTGAAAAGCTTACCAACGAAGAAGTAAGAGTCAACGTTATCCACAGCGCTGTAGGCGCGATCAGAGAATCCGATGTAATGCTTGCGTCTGCATCGAATGCAATTATTGTCGGCTTCAATGTACGTCCTGATGCGGTAGCAGAAGAAAATGCAAAGCGTGACGGTGTCGATATGCGCCTTTACAGAATCATCTATGACTGCATAGAAGAAATAGAGTCTGCAATGAAGGGCATGCTTGCTCCGAAATTCAGGGAGAATATTCTTGGCAAGGTAGAGGTCCGTCAGACATATAAGATCACAAATGTTGGGCTTGTATCAGGATCATATGTACTTACAGGAAAGGTTGTCAGGGGCGCGCAGTGCAGAGTTGTACGCGATGGTATAATCATTGCGGATGACAATATTGCATCGCTCCAGCGTTTCAAGGACAGCGTAAAGGAAGTTTCCCAGGGCTTTGAATGCGGTATTACACTTGAAAAGTACAGCGATATCAAGGAAGGCGACATCTTTGAAATATATGAGATGGAGCAGATAACTGAATGATTGCAATTAAACTAATATGATATATAAAAACTCCCCTGTACCCGGTAAAAAGTACAGGGGAGTCTTCGAATTTATCGTTTAGCGACAAACGACATACAATCAACACATTTTACATTAGTAGGGTCAGACTCATGTGTTCCGATCCTTACTGTATCAAGGCTGCAGTAGTCGCAGTCACCGCAGTGATATTCGCATTGGCTTACACTGCATTGTATGCTTCTGTTCGGATCATCCATTATAATACCTCCAGCCGGAATTCCGGCATTAATATCATTGACTTTTGAACACGGAATTATTCATAAACCATAAGAAAAACATGTTTTTGTACAAAGCGCATATATTTACTGTAAAATATTAATAAATTTTTGGTACAAGAACTGTATGATATAATTATTACATTATTTACATAAAAATATGACAAAAATGTAGCTCGTTGTATGTGAAATTTAACAGATTTTCACTTGTTTTAGTTCATATTTAGAAATAAAAAGTAGTCTGAACGTTATTTTGACAATTTTTTTTGGATAATTTTAACTCTATGTGCATTTTTTACATAACTTTTAATAAAAACAAACTTGATTTTTCGGATAAAACATAGTATAATCATCATAAAGAAACTTGTCTTTAGGTTTCGAATATAATTTTAGGAGGATATATCAAAATGAGAAATTCAAAAGTTCTTAAGGTTGCTATTTGTTCAGCACTCGTTGCTTCTGTTGCAGCAACCGCAGCAATCAGCGTATCAGCTATGGAAATTTCTGAGATCAAGGATCATAAGGTTGGTATTTGTGGTGCTTTCACAGATTGGGCAGTAGGATCAGATATCCCGATGACAGATGATGACGGCGACGGTGTATTCGAAGGCGTTGTAGAGCTTGAGTCAGTTAAGAAGGATTGGATCACAGACTGGAATAAGGATGACAAGCCAACAGGTGAGCAGCATGTTCAGTTCAAGGTTCGTCTTGACAATGACTGGGCAGTAAACTGGGCTAACTATGAGCCTGGGCATGACCGTGTATTCGATGCACAGTGCAACCTCGCTATCATGGAAGATGTTAAGGAAGGCGATCACATCAAGTTCACAGTATTCCTTGACACAAACAAGAACAATCCTGACGCTGTAGCAGCTTATGATCCTGATGAGATGGTAGGTGTATCTGGCGATGCAGCTGAATTTGAGTTCCTGTATGCTGGTTATAAGGATTTCGAGAACCTTGGCAGCGGCGCAGCTCCGGCAGAAGAGAAACCTGCAGAAGAGAAACCTGCAGAAGAGACACCTGCAGAGGAAACACCTGCTGAAGAAACACCTGCAGAAGAAACACCTGCAGAAGAAACACCTGCTGATACAACACCTGCAGATGATACAGATACACAGGCTCCTTCAGACACAGCACCTGCTGACACAACAGGTCCTGCTGACACAACAAAGCCTGCTGATACATCAAAGGATGCTGACAAGACAACACCTGCTACAGGCGACACAACATCAGCTATCGCTCTCGTTGCTGTAGTTCTTGCTTCACTTGGCACAGCAGTAGTTATGACTAAGAAAGCTTCTGCAAAGGACTAATTCTTAGCATTATAAGATAATACTTAAAAAAATGGGCTGTCTGCGTTTGCAGACAGCTTTTTTTTACTCAAATGTTATAGATGTAAACATAGGAGCATATTTTGCAATGTTTTCTTCTATTGCGCTCTTAGTTGATATATCAAAATCGTTTTCGCAGCGAATGTGAAGATCATTTCCACTTTGAATAATAGTGCCGTTTATATTGTATATCCCCAAAAGCTTGTTGATACCTTCAATGGTAAAATCATGGTTAGTAAGAGATAATGCGCTTAAAATACTGCTTCTTCTGCCCTCATAAGAATGATCAGTACTATGACCGAGTAAGGTTTTTTCATAGATCAGTAGACCTGTTGTCTTTGCTGTAGAAACAAAGGCCTCTTGTTCAATGAAACGTAATTGTGAAAAGATCAATTCAAGTCCCGCCGAATATGCCTGAAGTTCAGCATAGATCAAACTGCCCTCTTCTATGTTATATAGTCCCGTTTCATTGAGTATATCACGCATTTTATTATATTCACTCATTGATTATACCCCCATATGAGATATAGTCAGTGTGCCTGGGACTAACATCTGATTCGGATCAATACTTTGGTCTGTGCCATTATTAAAAGTATAATTTTCGACACCCTCGACATTTATAATTCTGCTGCCAAGCTCAGCCATTACAAGACCTTCTCCAACAGAAAGGGAATAAAAGTAATCAATTATTGCCTGCTGTACTGCTGTACGCACACTATTAAAGGAATGTCCTGTTGATACTTTTATACTGATATTCAGACTAAAAGTAACTGATGACGCGGCAATTACGTTTACATTGGTACCTGCACATTTTTTAATATCCATTTCATGTTGTAAAGCATTGACTGTGTCAGTGCTGCATACTGTTCCTCTGCCGCCGATAACAACATTTACTGTTCTGCTGCTGTTTGTGTTCTGATATACATTTGCCGATTTTACTCCCTCAAAGTTTTCTGCAATTTCTTTGTAATATGCAGCATTTGCTCCATTTGAGATACTGCCAAGTTTTTCTTGAATTCTTTTTCTTAGCTGTTCATCACTTTCGTCATCAGTTCCTCCTATAAATGAGGAAGAACCTTCAACATTGATCCCGACTGAAAAATATGTAACAGGTGTGGTTACTTTTCTACCGGGTATATTATAAACAGTGCCGGTTTCTTCAGCATCAGCTTCTACAATAGCTGTACTGTAGCCTCTTTGTATTACGGCATCCGCATTTGTAAGATAATGCAAAGCGCCGTCCGAAGTAGAAAAGATAGAGCCTGCCGGTATTACCGTATCATATTCGACCGGCACATTCAAAGACAGCACGAGATCTCCGCTTGCTTTTGTTCCCTTGATTCTGTGCAGTCCTACCTGTTCGGCATGCATATCAAGTTGTTTGCCGCTTGCCGTTGTATAGAACATCTGATTATTAAGCCAATCAATAGTTGTGCTAAGTGAAAAAATCTCTCCGGCAAGAAGCTTCATTCTGATACCGATATCTCCGCTCATTGAAGGACTGCAACCGGTAAGTTCAGTATACTTATCCTCCATACGTTTTAGTATCTGATCGTAGCTGTAAACCATTTTATTCCTCCTTTACGCATATGCTGTATTCCTGACCGTTTATATCGACAGTAACAATTATCTTATCCGTCAGCAATTCAACGTCAGTGACTTCTGCCTCAGGTATCCTGCACAGTGCTTCCCGGGCTTCTGCTGTGACATTCTCATCTGTGTAATTTTCAGTACCGAATAATTTATATAGTTCACTTCCTAAACTCCTGTCATAAATAAACATTCCTTTTTTTGCTGACAATGCTATAAATGCCTCTTGCAAAAGCTCGTCATCATTTTCGATGATCTGCAAATTGCCAGCTTCATCAACTGCAAGATCCCCATTTCCGTCAAGCTTAAGATCCATTGTGAACCTCCTGTTCATTTATAAAAATCTTATCGCAGAAAATATGTATTTCGCCATTCTGCGTAAGCTTTATTTCTGCGCCGCCGGAGGAGCAGATGATCGTTTCACCGGGTTCAATATTACCTCCGTAATAGCCTTTTTTTACACCTATACACAAGCTTCCGCTCCGGGTATGCAGCATAACAGCTTCTTCATCTCTTTCAGGCAGGCTGATCACTCCCGGCGGTAATATCATAGCACACCTTCCCGTGCCGTCACCGGATGCGGCGGAAACACGCACATCAATACTTCCGCCTATTGATCCGGTCATAGCAATATTTTCGCTGCCCGTGTTTTCAGCGATATTTTTAGAAATCCACATTAGTTTACCTCCTCTGCGCTGATCCTTGTAAAATAACCCTTTGCGCCAACTCCGTAACATATTTGAGTTATTCTCATCGTTTCCTCAAAGTCATTTGTTTTTAATTTATCGCCTAACCTGCATGGGATTATTCCTGCGGCATTAACAATACAGGTTTTATAGCTGCTGTTGCTTTTTTTAAGAAGTTCATAAGTTCTGACGATAGAATTCATTTCATTATCAGTTGGTGCAGTATAGCGTATTTTTCTGATACCATGATTTTTTGCAAAATCATTATTTATATGATATTCATATCCTCCTGCCTTGTGAGTACGTGCATATACATCAGAAATAAGAATACTTCTTTTGATTTTTTTGCTGATCCTTACACGAGGATGATCTGAATTAATATAAATGATATCATTGCTGGCATTTCTGTCAAATAAAATAAACCCATTATGATCAATAGATGGGTCGCCAAAGCCGCCTTTTTTGCAGAAAGTGCTGAGCACCTCCCATTCGCTCATTCCCTTGCTGATAACAAGATCACCTATGTATGCCTTATCCGGACCTATATACCCTTTCAGACCGAGCGGCTTGAAATTTGTCTGAAACAGCAGCTTCATAGAAGGCAGACAAATAACCTGAGGTTTAGCCTCGTTATCAAGGAGAATAGCTGCCAAACTGCGGGCCTTTACTTCAAGAAGTGTACCTTTTTCGGTTATAGTCGAAGTTTGTTCGTCCGTATAACCGTAAAAAATTACATCGTTATCATACAGTACCTTAACGGAAAGAAGTTCAGGAATTGCTCCGCTCAGTGCAAAAACAGCGCTGAAGCTGTCAGCAGGAGCATCTGATGAAGAAATAATGCTCATATTGACGGGCATTGTCAGAGAAGTGCTGCTGCCATTTGTGTCAACCAGAACACATTTCAGCACAGTGCCACCTTCTCCCATGCATATATAGGAATATCAGGTCTTTTGATCCAGGGGTTGAGCTGCATAAGCAAATTAATGCTTATTGCATATTTATAAGAAATATCCCAAAGACAGTTTGATCCGTTACCGTAGCAGAATGTTTTTTTATTAGACTGAATTGTATCAAAGCTTTCGATAAATCTGAAGCTATAGCCTATAGCGCCTTGTGTGTCAGAAGCGGAAAGCTCCAGGCTTTCAAGAACGGCATAAACAGGCTTTTGAGAAGGAATGTAAAGAATACCGCCTCCGCCCTGATCCATAACAGTTTTAAGTTTCATAAAATCCCTGATACAATTTTCTCCGACAAATTCACCCTTACCGGTGATCACACGGCCGCTGCTGCCGATATCCTCAACGAAGTCATTTCCGTAAGGTATCCTGCTTGCAGCAGTTTTTCTATTGTGTCTGATACTGATAACAGAAGGATTCAGCGGAAATACAAAGCCTTTGTAACTCATTTTACCGTCAGTTTTCATTCAGATCCTCCTCAATATCAAGGCGTCTTTTATATCTCAGCATATCGGTTTTAACAATATCTGAAATACGTTTGAGGAATTCCGTGTTGTCATCATATTCTGATGTTTCATAAAATTCATTAATAATATCAATTTCCTTCAATTATATCCTCCGTTTCCATATTCAAAGCTATAACGCTTATATGTTCTCTGAAGCTTTTACGGTCAACAGCCGCATAATAATCGTCCCACATACAATTTTTTAATGTATACAGCTTGCCGTCGATCTCGAGTGACATAGTGAAATTATCGAGATCCGCGAAATTACAATTTTCAAACGGCTTTTTAAAACGCAGTCCGCAAAGGGTTGCTTTATATAAAGTATTCTTACGTATTTGTGCAATATCCTCATTTACAAATACAGCGCGAACCTTGTGAATTTCCGATTTTTTTCTGATTTCAAGCTTTTCGGCCTGGAATATTTTTTTTCCGTCAATACTGACAGCGGCATCTCTGCCGCATATACACTCACTATCTGTAAAAATTGCAGTTCACCCTCCTTCTGCATACTTACACTATTTCACGGTCAATTGTTGGGGCTGCTCGGGTCTCGCCTGCCGGCTCGGTCGGCGCTGCTGCTGCGCAGCGGTGTCCACCGGACACCCGCGCCCCCGGATCCCCGGCAGGGAGAAACCTCCCTGCACCCGAATTAAAAGCTTTGCTGTTATAACTTATTAATAATTATTGCTTCGTCTGACTTCTCTGAGTCCGAATTTTATATTGATAAAATATGTTCCAAGCTTCTGATCGTGACAGCATTTATCAGCAGATATAGAAACGATTCTTTTCTGACTGTCCAGTTCTGTCAGCGCAGTACATACAATTCTAGCGCATTCCCTGCAATATTCACCATTTGATTCATCGCTGACGTCAATACGCACAAGCATATTTTCTTTAATACATATCGAATCATCGCCGATCAGAAAATCTTCGGATACATATTCAGTTCCGAAGCATATATAAGGTTTGCTAAGCGGAAACGGCATAGGTGAATAGCTGTGTTCAACCGCTGTATCCATTTCGGAAAGCATACTGCAATGCTTGGCTTTTTCACACATTTCAAGAGCGTAGCTCAAAAATATGTTCCTCCTTCCACTTTTCTCAAACAAGTTTTTGTATAGCTTCCGAATTTACTATACAGCTCATCCTTCCACAATACATAGTATTCATCAGTTCCGCATCTGACAATATGACCATATTCCATATCCTTCATAATATCCGTAGATGAATACATAAAGTACTTATGCGGATCACATCTTCCGCCGAATCCGAAATCAGTCCCACCGCTTTCCTTCTGGGTATAACGGATAGGATAAATAACAGCCATGCCTTTTCTACCGTTTGCTTCAATTTCAGTGCCGAGCTTGTATAGCCATTTGTTAGTCATCTCTTTCATAAGTTCTCCTTTATCAATCAATAACCGAAAAAACGAAACCATCATGCTCGAGTAGATCCGCTATATCGGAAAAGGCCTGACGGCAAAGTTTTTCTGCTGCATCAATTTCCGCTGAGCCGTTTCTTTTTGAGCTGAGTTCTCCGACCTTGATCTGGTTGAGTTCACCGTCTGTTATACACCAGAGAACGTATCTGTAATATGCAAGGGCTGCGGCAGCTGTTTCCAGTCTGCCGCCGCATAATGACACATTTATATCCGACTTTAAGCGTGAATCAACATAAGAAAATGCAGCTTCACACATAAAGCGGAAGGAAATGACATCCTTTTCAGACAAACCTGACAAACGGCGGAATAGCAAAATAATTCTTTCGATATCCAACCCATATACCTCCGATCAATAGGTAAGCACCTTAACACTGTCGGGGAATAATTTAGCAAAGCCTGTAATACAGCTGATAGAAGCTCTTTCGAGCTGTCTGTCGATAAGCTTGTCATAATCAGTAATGACATCGCCGGACTGTACCATTTCCAGCGCGCAATTCTTATCCAGACCTACGATTTTGGTTCCGGAGATAGATGGAACATGTAAAAGATTTGCGCCGAGCGGAGTGATCATTCTGCCGCTTCCGTGAAAATTCAGACCGGCCTGAGCATCCTTCATTTCGCTCATGGAAAGAAGCTTTTTCATAGCATCTGTCGGCGCGAGCAAGGTATTAAGCTCATACGGAGATACTTCTGCCCAGAGCTTGATAAGATCACTGTATGTAATATTTCCTGAGGTATCTACGCTGACAGTATCAGCAGCAGCGCTGTTGCCGTCGCCGTTAATGAGCACGTCAACAGCATCCTTAAGCTGTTCACGGGCGATATGAGCGCCGATTTGTCTGAGAGTAACTGTAAACAGATCAAGCTTCTGGAATTTTACAGCTTCATAGGAAGCAACAAGCATCCTGCCTCTTTTCTGTAGTTTTACAAGCTGACCGCCTGTTTTGATAGTAGTCTGAGGCAGATAAGCGCCCTCAGCGACGGGCTTAAGCTGTTTTTCATCATCATCCGGCGCAGAAACAACCGAACGATAATCAAGTCCGTCTATCACAGTTTTTGCGGCAATAATATCAGAGAGGATATCAGATCTTTCGATTCCCTGCCTTACTGCTCTTGAAACATATTCCGGAAACAACGCTGCGCTGTCAGACGACTGGAAAAATTTCTGTACACAGTCTGACCGGCTGCCGCCGACTTTAATGTCATATCTTTTAAGTTGTCTTTGAAAAGCATCCAGTCCGTCCAGTTCACTGCCCTTATAGTTTTCCGAAGGATCGAGTTCCTCCAGAATATCAGTGAATGACTTTGAACCATTGCCATACATACCCTTTTCAAGTTTAATCGTATCAAAAAATGCCATTATAATTTCCTCCTTATACTCAAAGAATAATTCCTGCGGTTTTGCCTGTTGTATCAACGTCAATAACAAGGACAGATCTGCCGTTTGAATTATCGACTGCGATCTTGCCGCTTGTTGATGTAAGTTTAGCGTAGCCTACAGTGGGAGCGGTACCGCTGTAAGGAACCTTAGCATAGCCTCTGAGCAGTACAGCGGCATATCCGTTCCTCTGGTTAATGCAAACACCGCAGAATGCGCCGTTGGCAGCGCTGACCTTACCGTTTGATGTAACCATGACAGGAGCGCCGTTATTAATAGTACCTTGAATTTCAAAGGTAACTGTATTTTCTCCAAAACCATTAAATGAAACCTTCATAAATAAAAATCCCCCTTAAATATTTGTGTAATCTTTGTTTTTGCCGGTACTGTTTTTAAGTTCGCTGAAAAGCTGCGGCCTGAGAGGAGCAGCTTGCGCAGCCTTTTTTGACATTGCATGACAAAGATCCTCAAGCTGAACAGCATTCATTTTCGAAATAATAAAATCGAGAGTATCTCTTTTAAGCTCAGGCAAAGCGAAGGCTGCGAGCTTATTGATATCAGCCTCCAATCTGCGCCTGTAAGTATCGCCGTCTGCGGCTTTTTCATTAAGTATGCGGAATTTTTCCGCAAGAACATTCAGCTCATCAGCAGAAAAGCTCTGCGGAGTACCGCTGAAAAGACGTTTTTCAATATTCATAGTATTATCTCCTTTATTAAAAGCTTTGATCACGCCTGCTGCCTTTTGAGCAGGGACTGCAACAAATGACCATTCATATGCATCTGTCGGATCATCGAGAGTAAAAAAGCATAATCTGCCGTCATATTTATTTCCCCTGATATGATCGCATCTGCCGTTTATGCTGCCGCAGATCGAGCACGTTCTTTTTCCGACAGAACATCCGACGCTTACTTCTTTTTTTATACCGCTGTCAAGCATTGTAATAAAATCATTAGTACTGTCAGTTTTTGGCATATAAGCTCTTGCGCAAAGACGGATATAGTCCTTTCCGTCTGAGGTTTTTTTACCGATAATTTTTTCTGTCATGCAGGAAAAAATACGAGCGGTCTGATTTTTACATTTAGGATCATGATCGCAAATGCCTGTGACCCCGCAGAACATATTTTGAAGTGACTGAAGGGCCTCGTCTGAAAATCGTTCATAGTCCCTGTCTATATCGTTATCGCAAAGGACGACTGAAAAAGCATATACCTCGTCCGGCGCGAATTTTCTTCTGGTGAAACGATTGATAAGATCTATTTCACCGTCCCTGAGAGTTTCTGAAGATAAACCCAAATTAACCATCCTTTCTGATTCTGTATTCAATTTCACATGCCTGTGCATTATAAAGTCTTGCTTTTGCGAGTTCGGTTTCATCCTGAAGACTGATATTATCCCAGACGATCTCAAAATTATCAGGAAACCCATTCAAACGAAGGAATGTTCTGCAGATTTTTGAAATACAGCCGTTCAGGATACGTCTGTAATATTCCAGTTCACTTGTAAGCATATCTGACTGCTGTGAAGACATTCTTTCTGTAGTTGACCAGCTTAATCCAAGCAGAAACGGTGGAATGGAAAGCTTAGCAGTGATCTGTTCAAGGATATGTTTTACAGGGATATCGCTGTCGGGGATCTGATTGTCAGCCCCAATAGCTTTTATGCTGACATCACCCACGGAAACAAAATCTCTTGGTTCACTGCTTTTCATTGCCTTGCTCCATTCTCCGGCGATCTGCATAGCGCGTTCCTTAGTAAGGTTTCTGTCATTTTCTCCGGGTTTATAGGTTACCGCGAATCTCACATTACCGATGCGGTCCCAGTTTGTACCGATCGCAGTCAGAATTTTAAGCAGGATATCACTGACAAAAGGCAGTCCCTTAAGGACAGAAGTACCGTACAGACTTCCGGCTTCCGGCATTATAGCGCTGCACAGAATAAGATCGGGATATCTTACAGGTTTTTTGCAGCCTGCATTGTCTATAGTATGTATGGTAACGTCAAGAGGACTGCTGCCGCATACAAGTTCGACGTGATCAAGTGAAGCATTATACAGCGCGGCAATATTCCCGTCATCACCAAGAACGATCTCACCGACAGCGGTACCGAATGTAAGCATTTGTTCAAGATACGCGGATAAAAAGCTTTCGACCCCGCAGGAAATACCGTTGACCCTTACAGTATTTAGAAAATATGCAAGGGCTTTTTCAGCATTTTGATTATGACACTTAACGCTGAATCCTCCGGTAAGACGTACGATCTTATAAATCGCGGCATCGATGATTGGTATTGATTCTCTGAGTGATCTGTACAGATTTTTTTCAAATCCTCCGAGCGGGCGGTAGTTTCTGATGTAGGCAAAAGGATGTTTTTTTTCTGAAACCGGAGCAGTCTGAACAGCAGCCGTATCATTTTTCTTAATTTTATTAAACCAGCTCAATTTTTCACCTCTTAATACAATTTTGCAGCATCCGATAGACGAAGCCGCATAAAATATTCATCTTTCCAGTGCAACAGCAAAAATAGTATCATCGCAATCTTTTTCAAGAAATGTCGCAACGAAATATCTGACATCATCCATAGCGTGATCATTTTCCTTTAATGGAGCATCTCTTCCGCTGCTTTCCCAACGGTACAGGCCAAATTCGCGGATACAATCGCTGCAGCATCTGCAAATTCTGATTTTACCCTGTTTCAAAGCTGTACTGACTTGCCGTATACCGTCAATAACATTATTTTTTGCAGGCTGTACAAAGAATCTGCCGTGTCTTTTAATTACCTCAATAAAGCTTGCAGCGGAAGGATCAACGATTATCATTGATATTTTTCTGTTGCCTGCAAGCTCGCAAAGACCGTTGTAATGTTCCTCATCAGTTCTGGACGAACCCTCCCGGCGGGAGTTGTAATAATATTCGCTGATTCTGTACCAGACGTTATCATAGAATCCCCATAAGCCGAAAGAAGAAGGGTTAACAGTACCGTAATCACAGGAAATAATATAATCCTCAAACGGTACCTGAGGAACGTCAAAGATCATTTTATCATCAGACATAAAGGGATAAACAAGCCCTTCGGAAGCGGTCCATTTACCAAGGACATATCTTTGATAGAAGCTGCCTGAATACATATGCTGATATCTGTTAAGCATAGCCTTCGACAGAGAAGGATTATCCTGCATAGAAAAATGGATATACAAAAGATTTTTTTTCTGAGCCTTTTTTATCCATTCGGTACAGAACCAATGCTGAGGATATTCGGGATTACAGTTAAACCAAAGCTTGGATTTTTCTACAGAGCATCTTGCAACAGCCTGTTCCACAAATGACCTCGGCATCAGCGCAGCCTCGTCAAAGAGAATGCCGCACAGGGTAATACCCTGTATCAAAGCGGCTGAACTCTCATCACGGCCGCCGAACAGATAGAAGGTATTATGAGTCTGAGCGGATGTGATTTCAAGACAATTTGAAGATAGTTTTTCAGTAACTTCAAAGCCAAGGCTTAAGAGGACACTGATAAGCGGCGATACAAGATTTCTTTTAACCGATCGAATTGTTTTACCGCAAATAGCGAAGCTTCCACCGTTAAAGCAAAGCATTGCCCATGAAACAAACGAAACACTCATACAAAGTGTTTTGCCGCTTCTCACAGCGCCGTCGCAAATAATGCCATCGTATTTACTGCCGCCGCTGCTGCACCACCACCTCAGAACTCTCAGCTGTTTAGAAGAAAACGCTTTGAATTTCATATGATCCCTCCCGTGCTTTTAGCATTAATACTAAAATCATCAATCGATATTTTCAGAAGTATCATCATTACTCTTTAAACCTCCCACCAAAGCGCTGTAAAAATCCGAAACCGTATTTTTATTGCCGTCATCGGCGCATTCAAGCTTTTCCAGAGCCTTTATCCTGTCGAAAAATTTTATTTCCATAGCCCCGTCTTTCGGTCGTTTGATTTCAGCCACATTAAACAAATCATATTCCTTAAGCTGTTCCTTCAGCGGATTATCCTCGAACATAAGTCTTATGGCATCAGAAACATTTCCGAAAGCAAGTCTTTCATAGCCTGCGCGGGCTTTCTGACGGCAGTTAGCCGATATTGCATTGAAAATTCTGTTTATTTCAGCGTTGATATCCTCACGCATAAGCAAAAGAGCGCCGTTCTTTTCAGGGCGAGTAAATCCTGCGCTTGCCGCTGCCTCCTTATAATTACCGCTGCTGACATAATAGCTGCAAAACTGTTTTTCTTTGAGTGAAAGTCCGTCGTTTTTCTTGTTCAATGTTAACCCTCCTTTCAAACTTCCATAGAAAAACAAAAAAATTTGACCTCAAGAGGTCAAATTTCTAAAATTTTTTTAATATTTTTTTTCAAGTTATAGTGGGCTGTTTTAAAGGGAGATTTAAGACAAAAGTGCTGCCTTTTCCCTGCTCAGAATAAACATGACAGCTGCCGTTATGCATTTCGGTGATTTGTCTTACTATAGCAAGACCGAGGCCTGAAACACCCTTGCCCTTTCTCATACGAGTGGTATAATATCTGTCCCATATATTTGCAAGTTCATTTTCAGGAATACCGCTGCCGTAATCTCTGACTGATATGACAGCCATATCATTTTCTGAAACCAGAGAAACATTTATTTTTCGGTTCTCACCCGTATGACGGGCTGCATTATCCAAAAGATTATACAATGCCCGCTCAAGCCTGCTTTGATTTCCGCTGATAAAGATTTTTTCTTTTATATTTTTTTCGATAATAATGCCGTCGGGCTTTTTCAGATTTTCAAATGAAACGGCTGTTCTGTTTACAAGACTGCTCAAATCAATTGTTTCAAAATTATTTGTTCTTTCATCAGACTTAAGTTCAGAATATTCCATTATTTCATTGACGATTGCTGTAAGTCTGTCGGCTTCCTTAATAATTACAGCTACATCGTCACCGCATTGCTGTTTATCATCCCATGAAATATCCCTTATCATCTCAGCATAGCCTTTAATCATTGTCAGAGGTGTTCTCAAATCGTGGGATGCATTGGCAAGCAGTTCTATCTGAAAATCACGGGCTTCATTCAGCTTATTATTTGTCCTGTCAAGCGTATCACTCAGTTCATCAAGCTCTGTGCAGAAGCCTTTTTTGAATTCTGAGGAATAATTCTTTTCGCCGAGTTTTTTTGCCTTTTCAGAGAGCATACCGACAGGATAGGAAAAGCGTTTTGCAATGAACCATGACAATACAAAACCGACGGCAACGGACAATACTGTCACCCAGATAAGCTGCATACTGATTATGGTAACAGATGCTCCGACTGCATCTATCGTTGTACCGATATAGAGTACTGCTTTTTCTTCTGAATTGTAATAATCCATATATGAGCCGTAGACATAATAATTATCCGACTGAATTTCTACGATATTACTTTCGCTTAAATTCTGAAGAAATTCATTGTAACCGTCAGGCAAGGAACGATATCCCGACTGATGTTTTTCTGTTTTTTTAACCTTAATATCACTATCGTTAAATGATAGGCCTCTTTTTCGCATACCATTGAATTCATCCGAGCTGTAGAGTATGTTTCCCTGCAAATCGGTAATATATACGAGTATGGAATTATTATGAGCAAGATCATCTATTTCATTGTTTATATCTTCATTGTTTCCGTTGGAAACGATTTTTTGGGCAACAGATTTTGTATTTGTTATTATCATGTTATCATAGAAGCTTTGAAGAAAAACCGTTTGCAGAAGCCATAAAACAGAAAAAATCAACGCGGTAAAGAGCGCAAAATAGATCCACAATCTGAATCCGAAGGACTTTGTTTTAATTTTCAAATTTATATCCCACCCCTCTTATCGTATGTATATACTCGCGGTATTTTCCGAGCTTATTTCTGAGGAGCTTGATCTGCCAGTCAACTGTTCTATCATCTCCGAAATAATCATATCCCCATACCTCATTCAAGATCTGATCTCTTGAGAGGACAATACCTTTATTGTCCATAAGGAATAAAAGGATACTGAATTCTTTTGATGTCAGTTCCGTATCACTGCCGTCAATTTTTACGGTATGGCCCAATTTATCAAGCACGATACCTCCGAATGTAATTATATCAGGATTTTTTTTCTGTGAAGAAAGGCTGTGTCTTTTGACGATGACATTAATTCTTGCCATAAGCTCCTTAGGCGAGAACGGCTTGGTAACATAGTCGTCCACACCGACTTCAAACCCGAATAATTTATCATATTCTGCTCCCCTTGCAGACAGCATCAGAACAGGAATATCCTTGAATTCCCTGATTTTACGGCAGGCTGTGAAGCCGTCCATATCAGGCATCATCACATCCATGACAATTATATCAAAATCCTCTTTTCTGCATAATTCGACGGCTTCGCTTCCGTCCTCAACTGCGGCGACTTCAAATCCGTCACGTTCTGCATATCTTTTTATCAGTGTGCTGATATCCTTTTCATCATCGGCTATCAAAATTTTTGGCATAAAATCATCTCCTCACAATCTATTATACACCGATTTTTAATTTTGAAAAGGATAAATCTGCGAAATTCAGTATCGAATCCCGCAGATTATTTTTATTATTCGCCGGCAGACGATTCGGTGTTTTCGTTTGCGCCTGACTTGAATTTTTTATGAGGTCTGCGTTTTGAAGCTTCCGTGTCATTTTCTGCTGACTGCGCATCTTCTGCTGAATTGTGTTTTTTGCAGCGTTTCGGCTTTTTGACTTCAGCGGAGTTGTCATCGGAAAGCTGGCCGTTCGTCATACCTTTTCTGTGATGTCTGTGTTTTCGGGTTTCTGTGCCATTCTCTGAGGCGCTTTGATCGTTCTCTGAAATGTTTTTTTCGCTTTTTTTCTCAGTGCCGTCAGTTTCATTTTTCTGTTCGTTGTCCTGCTGTGTGACCGACTGTGAGCTTTGCGCAGGGGCCTGTGATGTTTCAGCTGCAAAGGCTGTTATTGTACTGCTCATCATAAGCACCGCCGCAAATACACAAATGGCTGCTTTTTTACCTGCTTTCATTTTTACCATATCCTTTCTGACATTTATTCTATTTTTACTTTATCTGACAGATACCCCGCAGCCGCGGAAATCAATTTTCAAAATATTGTCCCTTTTTAATAGAATAAACACAAGTTTTTTTGGAAAGGGGTCCGGGGGGATAACCTTTTTTTTTAAAAAAAGGTTTCCTCCGGCAGGGTTTGGGACAGAGTCCCAATATTCTGAATAAGAAAGTTGATTTCCATACCCCGCAGCGGCAATTTACATCTTATGCCAATGCTGGGGCGCTAACGGCTCCCGGCCGGTAAAACCTCAATGTGTCCGGTTTGTATATGCAGATTCATTAAAAATAGCAATAGTTGTATATTTCAGGAGATATTACCATCTTCCGAAATTACGATTCATTCCGTTTCTGCCGCCGCCCATCATAGACTGCGGAATGGAATCGACCTGTGTACCGTTTATTATGATAGTGCCTCCTGTGTAGGTTGCTGTGCCGTCACAGTCGAAAGCTTCTGACGGTCCCTGAGCCGGGTAAGTGACATTTACTGTACCGCCTGATACAACGATGTTTCCATTGGAGTCGATACAGTCCACATCATTTCCGCTCATTGTTATATTCAGATTTCCGCCGGTTATTTCCAGCGTTGGTGTACCCAGGCTATTGCTTTTCGAGGAACAATTAATTCCGTCATCTGTGGCATTTATATCAAATGATCCGCCGTTTATCTGTAAATAAGTTGATTCTATGCACTCTGAGGCAGTCAGTGAGAAGGTTCCGCCGTCTATCTGGCATACCGTTGTAGCCTGTATAGCATCACCGGCTGCATTTACGCTAAAGCTTCCGTTAAGTATATAAATATAACCCACACTGTCATCATCATTGTTTTCACTATGCAGACCGTCTTTTGCGCTTGTAATATTGAAGGTACCGTCATATATCAATATTGAGTCATTAGCTTCAATGCTGTCCTTAGCTGACTGGATATTGAATGTGCCGCCTGTGAATTTAATATCATCCTTGCCGGAAATGCCGTTTCCTGATGATGAAACTATATCAAGAGAACCTGTTCCGTTGAATACAAGATCATCTTTTGAATAAATGACTGCATCGGTATTTGTATCGCTGTCAGCCTTGAATGTACCTGTAACGGAAAGAGAATTCGCAGTGTCTGTAGTTGTAATAAAGCATTTATCAGCCGATACGATATATATTACAGGGAAATCACTGTTTGTGACATTCAGACCATCGAGAACAAGCTGTATTTTAGATTGTTTGTCAGCTTCAACCTTCACCGTAAAGTTGTTTGCCGAGCCTGTGATGATATAAACGCCCTCCTCGGTGATAGTCTGTGTCTGATCATCCTTTGCTGTTATCGTGACTGCATTGCTTGTATCTGCGGTTTGTTCAAGATCTCTGTCGGAGAAAAGGCCGTCTGTATCAAGCTTTCCTGAGTTATTTGCAGAAGTTTCTGAGCTTTCGTCAGATACAGTACTGTTTTGTGTATTTTCTGTTAATACTGCCGCGGTGTTTTTACTAATGTTTGTATGAGAAGATGTATTCTCAGATACGGCAGTTTCTTGCGTATTGTTTACATCCTGAACATTGACTGTTTTGGCAGTATTTGTTTCTGTCTGAGTATTCTGTGTATTGCACGCTGCAAATGAGCCGATCATAAGAGCTGCCAGAATTATTGCAAGTTTCTTTTTCATATTGAAAACCTCCTTAAGGCAACACCGCACAAAGACCGCCTGTCGGCTTTGCACGCCATCTTTCGACAAATTTTCCGTCATTTTTGCCAAAATCTCCTT
>CACYDC010000032.1 GCA_902773025.1 uncultured Ruminococcus sp. | reverse complement strand
TCTCCCGTTCCTTCCGGAATAATGGATGTGCAATAGAGCTGGTAATTCCCATCACGTGTATAAACCTTCAGGCTGCCGGAAACAGTAACCTTCATCCCGTTTTCCGGCCGAAAACGCAGTCTCTGAGCATTTGTTCGAAACATGACGCATCGAAGACTGCTCTCCTGATCCTTTAGTGTAAAATAATGATGACCTGATGGATATATTTTATAGTTGGAGAGCTCCCCTCGAACCGAAAGATCCAGAAAATGCTGATTTGACTCCATAAATGCTTTTACCGCAGCATTCAACTCACTTACGGTAAATATCATTCGATCTGTCGGATTCATCGTTCACCGCGAATAAAAGATCCGAGTACGCCGTTAATGAATGCCGCCGCTTTAGGGCTGTCATAGCGTTTTGCCTGTTCTACCGCTTCATCAACTGAAACAGAGTCAGGAATATCTGTATACAGCAGCTCACAAATAGCGCAGCGAAGGATTGCAAGCGTAGTTTTCGAAAGGCGTTCTTTTTTCCAGTCTTTGGAATAGCGATCAATTACAGCATCAATCTCTTCCAGGTTTCTGTCCGTCTTTTCAACGATCTCACGGATATAGGCCATTTGAGCTTCATCCGGGAAATCCTGAAAAATGAGATCTTCTTCTTTCAGGCTCTGATAGTGCTTCTCCTCAAAAAAAAGGGCGAAAACCTCATCCGGAGTGAGATGATTGATCTCCATTGAAAAAAGCAGCTGTACAGCCAGCTGTCTGGCAGTCATTCTCGTCATATTTCTGTTATTTATCAAAAGAAATGCCGGAGACATGTACATTCACTTCGGCATTCTCAAAGCCTGTGGTTGACTGGATAACATTCATTACGGCACTCTGTACATTCTTTGCCACACTGACTACATTACTTCCATAGGAAACCGTAATAATGGTATCTGTGATAACCCGATTATCCTCAAAACGTACTTTCACGCCTTTTGGAAGTGTTTTTATTCCAATCATTTCTGCAAGGTCCGCTCCTGCAGTTGTGCTGAGTGAGGAAACTCCCGGAACCTCAGCAGCTGCTGTGCGTACTACACTGGAAATGACATCTTCCGAAATATTGATACTTCCGTTTTCTTCACGGTAACTGATATAGTTTTCGCTCATTCAAACTGCCTCCAATACATGAATCCTATGAATCCTTAATTTTATTTTAGCACGAACCGAAGAAAAAAGAAAGACTGTATGCACAATTTCCTCATATTTTGTATAATCAGCCGTTAACTGCAGCATTGAAACCTGTTTAAAAATGTGGTATAGTCTATTCAGCCGAACAAGGAGGAACTGAAATGGAAACGAAAATTCTTATAGCTGCCGGCTTTTTTTTCTTTGGCTGGCTTTGGTTCTATATTTTTATGCGCCAGTTTCTTTTTAATTTTTTAACCGCATATCCGTTAATTAAAAAAATGCAAAGCATCGACAAAGATTTAATTGCTCCAGGCTCTCGCAGATATACGGCAACTTCCGTATTTGTCTGCCTTTTGCTTTCTGCAATCATTCTTTTCATTATTCTTCATTTCTGCCCCGGATATATGATAATATCTTTTGCCGTAGGAGCGTTTTTGTGCTTCATTCTGATTATTGGGAAACTGTCAGCGTCAAACGAAGCGATGTTCGAAAACTTCTGCACGGCCTACTGCCGTTTTATTCCGGATGATGAACTGCGTACCATTATGTATAACAAGGAAACGAAAAAAATCAATAAACGTCTCAGAGAACTCGGTTATCATGAAAGCTTTGTTCCGGAATTCAAATAGGGCATTTCATTTATTTATACAAATCGGTGCTGTCATTTCAGGCGGCACCGATTTCTTATGTGTTCGTTCGAATACGGAATTACAAATCCGGCCAGTCAGATCGCTCCAACTTTATAACAAGGTACGCTTTTCTTGCAATTTCTGCCATAGGTGTATCACTTAGCGAATCGGAGTAAAACTCATCGATCTCCTCTGTTGAAAACCGCTCTTTGAACCTCCTGCACTTTTCTATATCGTGACAGTTTTTTCCGCTTATTTTTCCTGTATACGGGTTCATCCTTGTCGCAATCAGGTTCACATGAAGTTTCTCCGCAACCGGTTTCAAAAGAAACTCGGGTGAGGCGGAAATAATCAAATCATCATCTTTCCTCTGAGCCAAATACCATTCCGCTATCTGATAAAAATGCTTTTCCCAGAAAGCATCAACAACGCTGTCGATATCATCAATTCGGTTCAGATAAGAAAAAAGCGCTTCCTTCAGTTTTTTGGCATCCTTTTTCCCTTTATATAGATAGTTTACTGCCTGGATCAGTGAAGGAACAGCAGCTTTTAGTACCTGGCGCGGATATTGGCGGAGACAATACATAAAAAAGCTGAAACTGCTGTCCGG
>CACYDC010000031.1 GCA_902773025.1 uncultured Ruminococcus sp. | reverse complement strand
TGACGGTGTGTTCGCTTCAACATCACTTAAGTCCGGTGAAGACTGGAGATGGCAAACCCACTTGATGAATCTTCCGCTGTATTATGAATTCAGGAGTGATGATACAAGTTCTGCTGCGAATTGTTATAATGCAAACAATTTTGAGTTTAGCTATGCAGAAAATTATAAGAATATCTTTGACCTTTATATCAATAATTCATGTACTGATAAGAATTTGCTCGGAGAAAATACTGTTGAGCAATCTATGGCAGAATTTGCTGCCGGCAAGTGCGCAATGGTCCAGAACGGTAGCTGGGCATGGTATCAGATATCGAGTTTTGACAGTAACGTGGTAAAAGAGGAAGATATCGGATTCCTTCCGATCTATACAGGTGCAGCAGGCGAAGAATCACAGGGTATCTGTGTTGGTACAGATAACTATCTTGCGATCAACAGTAAAATGGATGACGCAACAAAACAGGCTTCCTCAGATTTCCTTTATTGGCTGTTCACAAGCGATTATGGTAAAAAAGCAGTAACAGAAGAGCTTGGTTTTATCACTCCGTTCAGTTCATTCGGCGAGTCTGACTGGCCATCAGATTCTCTTGCAAGAAATCTCGAAGAATGGATTAACAAGGATAATTGCAAGTCAGTCGAATGGACATTCCAGGGTATTCCTTCAGAAAACTGGAAAGCTTGCTTTAGCGCTTCATTGCTTGAATATGCGCAGGGCAGAAAGGATTGGTCAGCAGTAGTTGATGAAGCAAAGAAATTATGGACAACGGAGCGTTAGAACGCTGATAATTATTAATATATCCCCAATAATCAAAAATTATTCCCCCTCCCGTCACAATGAACGGAAGGGGGATTCTGATATGTAAAGTACTTTCAGACTTCTCTTTTTCTGTTTACAAGCATACCCATAAGGAAAAATACAACAAGATATATGATCGAACCGATAAGGATGACCGTCAGACGCGTGCTGTCAGGAGATTCAAAATAACCGATATTTGCAATGTCTGACATAAATCCATCTATCCAGAAATCAGATATTTTTGGATTGTCAAGCTTCAGCAGCATATTAAGAACACTGACTGTAATATTGACAAATGTCGGACCTACTATACCAATTGTTATTGATAAGCCGAACTTTGCGAAAACCATTGCCAGGAAAAAGTAAATAGTAGCATAAGCTAAATAAGCAGCCAGATAATACAAAATCATTTCAAGATTTCTGTCCATATTACCAGGCTTCCATAGAATAGATGCAACTATGAACATTGAAATATGTACTGCTGCAAAAATAACGCATACTCCGACCATAGATGAAATGTATTTTGAAATATAGATTTTATACCTGCCGTAGCCTCGGGAAATAATATTCTTTATTGTTCCTTCTTCAAATTCAGAACAGACAAATATCGAGATAAAAACACAGATAATGATAGAAAACGATGACATAGTCACGGCTTTTCCGGTAAGGTTCCAACCTGTATAATTTATGGTGTAATCATTAGAAACATCATATTCGACCGTTATTCCATCTTCATCCGGCTCTCCGGTTTCCTCTACATTTTCATATACTGTAGGACTATCATTCGTCATATCTTCGGTTAATTTTTCAATAAGCTTGAGTGAAGCAGCTGATAAAATAATCATTACAACAGCTACGATGATACATATGTAAAAAGAACGCTGACGGAATAATTTGTCAAATTCAAATCTTATCATTTTTCCCATATTTATTTACCGATCCTTTCTATGAAATAATCCTCCATATCGGCACTTTCGATATGAAAATCGTGTATCCTGCATCCACCCATAACAAGATCGGATAACATTTCCGGTGCCTTGTCAAATCCATCGTAAAGTGATATTTTTGAATTATCCTTCTTTTCAGGAGTGATCGAATATTTATCGGAAATGATCTTTGCAGCCTTATCTGTATCGTCCGTTACGATATTGAGCGTTTTTCTGCACTTATCATATAATTCATCAGCAGAAAATTCTTCAATAAGCGCACCGTTATTAATAATACCGTAGCGTGTCGATATTTTTGCAAGCTCACCGAGAAGATGACTTGATATCAGTATCGTAACATTCTTTTCTTTGTTAATATTCAGAATGGTATCACGTACATCCTTTATTCCGGCAGGGTCTAATCCGTTTACCGGTTCATCCAGGACAAGAAAATCCGGATCGCCAAGCAATGCGATACCAATGCCCAGACGCTGACGCATGCCAAGAGAAAAGGCTCCTGCTTTCTTTTTTCCGGTATCCTGAAGCTGAACAAGCTCAAGTATCTGCTTGATCTTTTTATCATCTCCTCC
>CACYDC010000030.1 GCA_902773025.1 uncultured Ruminococcus sp. | reverse complement strand
GCGAAAAAAGTATTGCAGAAAATGAAAAAATGTGCTATAATCAAGTGCGTTGAATGTATAAGCTTCGGGCTTTGCATAAAACTAATAATATCACTATATCAACCGCTTCTGAGGTAAAAGGTCCGACCTGTGCCAAAGGTGTCAGTTTTGCTTTATAAAACATTCCTACACTTTTGCGCATCCGTTAAGGGTGCTTTTTCTTTTGCGGTAACAAAGGAGTTTTTTTATGGAAAACCATGTATCTATTATCGGCATTATTGTCGAAAATCTCGATTCTACCGATAAGCTGAATGACCTTCTCCATGAATATGGAAGCTATATCATCGGAAGAATGGGTTTGCCTTATCAGAAAAAAAACGTAAATATCATTAGTATCGCGCTTGATGCTCCTAATGATGTTATCAATACCCTTGCAGGTAAGATTGGTATGCTTGACGGAATTAGTTCTAAGGTCGTATGCTCATCAAAATGAAAAAACTTATTGATAAGCTTGAACAAAACAATTCTCTCAGCTTTGATGAATATACTGCTCTAATCAGAGGATTTACACCTGATCTGTCTGAATACCTTTTTGAAAAGGCCCGACGGATACGGCACCTCTTCTATGGACATGATGTTTATATCAGAGGCCTGATCGAATTTACTAATTACTGTAAAAACGACTGCCTGTACTGCGGTATCAGACGCAGTAATCCTAACGCTCAGCGTTATCGCCTTTCTGAAAAGGAAATTCTCGACTGCTGCGCACTTGGTTACAAATCAGGTTTTCGTACCTTTGTACTTCAGGGCGGTGAGGATACTTATTTTACAGACGATAGAATAGTCAGTATAGTAAGCTCAATTAAAAAGGCTTATCCTGACTGCGCCGTTACACTTTCTATAGGTGAAAAAAGCCGTGAAAGCTACAAAAAATTCTATGATGCCGGAGCCGACCGATATCTTTTGCGACATGAAACTGCCAATGCCATACATTATTCAAAGCTTCATCCTTCGGACCTGACACTCCAAAACAGAATCCGCTGTCTTTATGATCTTAAGGAAATAGGTTATCAGGCAGGCTGCGGTTTCATGGTAGGTTCACCATATCAGACTGCTGAAAACCTTGCAGAGGATATCCTTTTTATCAAAAAATTTCAACCGCATATGGTGGGTATCGGCCCGTTTATCGCTCAGCACGATACCCCTTTCCGCGATATGCATAACGGAACACTTGAACTGACATTATTTATGCTCGGTCTTATAAGACTTACACTGCCTGAGGTTCTTCTTCCGTCAACTACTGCTCTCGGAACTATTCACCCAAAAGGACGTGAGCTGGGTATCCTTGCCGGGGCTAATGTCGTTATGCCTAACCTTTCACCGCTGAGTGTGAGAAAAAAATATCTGCTCTATGACAATAAGATATGTACCGGAGAAGAAGCCGCAGAATGCAGAAATTGTCTTGAAATGCGTATGAAATCTATCGGGTATGAAACCGTCGTATCACGCGGTGACCATGTCCTTTTAACCGCAAATCAAAGCTATTAAAATAATTTAATGAAAGAGGAATATAAATGAATTACGATCCGAAATCCCTCAAAGCAGAGGAATTTATTAATCATGAAGAAATTCTCGAAACTCTCGAATATGCTGAAAAAAACAAGCATAACAGAGAACTTATCGAAGAAATACTCGAAAAGGCTAAGCCTAAAAAAACCGGACGCGGTGTGGAATGCGCAGGTCTGTCCCACAGAGAGGCAAGTGTGCTTCTCGCTTGTGATATTCCTGAAATGACGGAAAAAATGTATGCTCTCGCAAGAGAAATAAAAGAAGCTTTCTACGGCAACAGAATTGTTATGTTTGCTCCGCTTTATCTTTCAAATTACTGCGTTAATAAATGCGTGTACTGCCCTTACCACTACCAGAATAAGGATATCCCGAGAAAAAAATTAACTCAGGAAGAAGTAAAACAGGAAGTTATCGCTTTGCAGGATATGGGACACAAACGTCTTGCTATAGAAAGCGGTGAGGATCCTATCAATAATCCTATCGAATATATTCTCGATTGTATCAAAACTATATACAGCATTAAGCATAAAAACGGCGCAATCCGCCGCGTGAATGTCAATATAGCCGCAACCACTGTGGAAAACTACAGAAAGCTTCGTGATGCCGGCATAGGAACCTATATTCTTTTCCAGGAAACATATCATAAGGAAAGCTATGAAAGACTTCACCCGGCCGGACCTAAGCATAATTATGCTTATCATACAGAAGCTATGGACAGGGCTATGGAAGGTGGAATTGATGACGTAGGTCTGGGCGTTTTGTTCGGACTGGAGCTTTACAAATATGAATTCGCTGGTATTCTTATGCATGCTGAGCATCTTGAAGCCGTACACGGTGTCGGTCCGCATACTATAAGCGTTCCGAGAATAAAACGCGCCGCAGATATTGACCCCGATGTTTTCGATAACGGTATTGATGACGATACATTTGCTAAAATCATTGCCTGCATCAGAATCGCCGTTCCGTATACAGGTATGATTATTTCAACAAGAGAAAGCGAAGCCTGCCGCGCAAAGGTTATGGGACTCGGCATTTCTCAGATCTCGGGCGGTTCAAGAACATCAGTGGGCGGCTATGCAGGTTACAGCGCCGACGAAAGACCTCATGATACTGAACAGTTCGACGTTTCCGATCAGCGCAGTCTTGATGAGGTCGTGCGCTGGCTGATGGAAAATGGCTATATTCCGTCATTCTGTACTGCCTGCTATCGTGAGGGCAGAACAGGCGATAGGTTTATGGCTCTGTGTAAAGTAGGACAGATACAGAACTGCTGTCACCCGAATGCTCTTATGACCTTGCAGGAATTCCTGACCGATTATGCTTCACCGGAAACCGTAAAGATCGGTGAGGAGCTGATCGCTCGTGAAATTCAGAATGTTCCGGATGAAAAACGCCGTCAGCGCGCAATGGATTATCTTAATGAAATAAAAACTGAGGGCAAAAGAGATTTCAGATTCTGATTTAATTACAATAAGATCAGGCGCGGAAGAATCATAGTATTATTACTGCCGCGCCGTTGTTTTAACAGGAAGTGACTAAATATTATGAGTCTTAATTCAACACCAAACGCAGACAGAATCCATATTGCTTTCTTCGGTAAAAGAAATGCCGGTAAATCAAGTGTAATGAATTGTGTAACAGGACAGAATATTGCTATCGTTTCCGATGTTGCCGGAACAACAACTGACCCTGTTTCAAAAGCAATGGAGCTTCTTCCGCTCGGGCCTGTTGTTGTCATTGACACACCGGGTATTGATGACGAAGGCGAGCTTGGCGCATTGCGTGTTAAAAAAAGCTACCAGGTACTCAATAAAACCGACGCGGCTGTTATTATTATCGATGCAGTTATCGGTATTACTGAAACAGAAATAAAGCTTATTGAACGTATAAAAGATAAAAGTATTCCTTTTATTATCGTTTACAACAAATCAGATTTGAAAGACATTACTGTAAGCAATGATAATGAGATATGTGTAAGCGCCAAAAACGGATATAATATAAATGAGCTGAAGGAACTTATTGCAAGAATTGCGTCCGCACAGGATAAACACAAAACCATTATTTCTCACAGACTTAAAAAAGATGATATTGCCGTTCTCGTTGTACCTATTGATGAATCTGCGCCAAAAGGACGGCTTATCCTGCCGCAGCAGCAAACGATCAGGGATATTATTGACGCACACTGTATTGCTGTTGTTACACAGCCTGAGGAGCTTTCCAAAACGCTTTCTGCGCTTTCAAAAAAGCCTGAGATCGTTATCACAGACAGCCAGGCATTTGCAAAAGTCAGCAGGGATACTCCGGATGATATTTTACTGACATCTTTTTCAATTCTTTTTGCTGACTACAAAGGAAATCTTAAATTAGCTGTTGAAGGAGTAAAAGCAATTGACAGCTTAAAAGACGGCGACACTGTGCTTATATCTGAAGGCTGTACTCATCACAGACAATGCGGAGATATAGGAACGGTAAAACTGCCTAAGCTTCTTGAAAAATATACCGGTAAAAAACTCGTTTATAAGTGGACAAGCGGAACAGAGTTTTCTGACAGTTTATCTGAATTTGCATTAATTATTCATTGCGGCGGCTGTATGCTGAATGAAAGAGAAATGAAATACCGTTTAAAATGCGCTGAGGACGAAGGAGTACCTGTCACTAATTACGGCACGGCGATCGCCTTTATGAACGGTATTCTGAAAAGAAGTCTTTCTGTTTTTCCTGAGCTTGCGCAAATACTTGACTGAACATAGCCTTGCTGCATGCCATTATTTTCGCTCACCTCGATTATTTCGGGGTGAGCGTTTTTTGCCGCCTTTTTAGATAATTCTCAATAATTTCACCTTTGCTTTTTTCAGCATTTATCAGATAACTTCTTTCCGCTGTAAGACAGTGAAGCTCATTATTTTTTTCTATATAAGGAATCAGCATATCGCTTTGCCCGTCATTCCGGACTGAGCGATAATCAAATAATGAAAAATGAGATGAGCTTTGCCTGACTGCGCTGCTGTCAGAAAGTAAATTTATCTGCTCAGATGTGTATCCCATTTCTTTTACTGCTGATGTTATCGTTTCTCCGCTGCTGTCTGACACCATGATATTCGCCGTTTTCATTATTTCTTTGTTTTCTTTGAAATATTCCATGTTTTCTCCCATATTATCAGCCGCATCTCTGTTCAGCATTATAAACAGACATTGACTCAGCAACAGCTTCTTTCCTTCCCTGTTTTCTAATGCAGAAATACCCTGTTCTATATTTGCTCCTTCTGTATATTCTATACTTACTGCATTTTCTGAATTCTGTGAATCTGCGTCAAGTACTATCATCGTAAGCTTATATCTGTTCTCTGTCTTGTCAATCCCTATTCCCTGTACTATCAGTCTTTGATTAAGCTGGGCCGCGCTGCATCCGTTCATTATCGGAATTATTATTATACCTGCTATTATTGCCGCAGCTGCTTTTCTCAGTTTCCTGACATTCGTTTTTTTGCCTATATAGATCGCTGTTGTTATAAACAACGGTATGACAAATGCAAATACCGGTGATATTACTGCCCCCGCGCTCCTGCTGAAGATCACTTCTATTATCTGTCTGTCAGATATTATATATATAAACATAAGCAGAATAACTGCTGATATCAGCGGATATATCTTTTTTGTTTTTTCGCAGTCGGTCACCGTCCCTTCAATAAGCTTTCGGATAATATACAGATCAACAGATAAACTGCAGAATAATGCTCCTGTTGTCAACGACAAAAACAATGGATTAAATCTTTGCAGTACTTCCGAACCATCTATTACCCTATAAAACGGATATGACATATCTATCAGGTATTTTCCTGATACACCGCTGATCAGTATAAGCATAAGCATTAAAAATATATAAAGCATTGTATTCCATATTACACCGCATTTTAAAAATTTACCTTTTGCATGTCTGCATAATATGAACAGCGCCGCTATTTCCTCTGTTTCTGATAAATTCAGAATTATTCCGCTGCTGAATGAAGCAGCAGTAAACCTTCCGTCAGACGGCAGCTTACCTGCTGAAAACGACGGTATCAGAAGCATAAAAATCATTGCCCCTGATAAAAGTATTGTTATGAAAACCAGACCTGAAAATCTTGCCGAAGCTTCTATCCCTTTTACGGACGCATAAAATACCGCCGCAAACAGAAATATTACCGGAATGAATACATTGATCTGTCCATAAGACATTTCCTCGACAAATCTGAAATAGTTTACCGCATGATAAACCGATATATAAATAAAATACAATAAATATACTGCCGATATTGTTCTTTCAATACCTATCGGAATATTTTTCCCCTGTAATGTTTGTTTTTTATAAGAAAACACGGGTATCAGAAACACAAAGGAAATTATTGAAAATATCAGCAAAGGATAGAATATTGACCAGACTGAAAAGCCTGCGTATGATAATCGTGATATTAATAAAACCGAAGATATTTTGCAGACAAACAACATTACAAACAGCTGACCCGAAGTTATCATCTCTTTATTCTGCAATTCATTCCCTCCCGTCTGTATACGCTCCAGGCATATTCTGGACATTTTCACTTGTTGCAGACAGCGTTTTCCAACCCGCCCTTACAAATACATCCCTGAATACTGCTGCGCCCGTTGGTGTTACTGGTGAGGTATATGGTATGCCGAAGCTTGTCTTACTGCACAGATTTACGAATACCAGACAAAACATTATCGAAACTCCCCATATTCCTGTCAATCCTCCCGCTACTGTAAATCCAAGCCTTAATATTGCCGAAGGCGCATACAGATTAGGTATTACATACGACCCTATTGCCGCCACTGCCGTTACCATCAGCGTCGGCGCCCCGATCAATCCGGCATTGATCGCCGTATCGCCTATTACCAGTCCTCCTACTATGCTTACAGCATACCCCAGCGGCTGCGGCATACGCAATCCGGATTCGCGCATTATCTCATATACGAATTGTATCAGCAGAGTTTCTGCCATCAGCGAAAGCGGTGTCGATGAAATCGCTCCCGCTATCTTATTCAGCATCAATGACGGGAACATTTCCTGATCAAATGTTCCGAGCGCTACAAATATTCCGGGCAGAAGAATCGATATAAAAAATGCCGCATATTTGAGCCATCTTGTAAATGTCGCAAAATATGGCCTGTTTGAATAATCATCAATTGTCTGGAAATATTCCGCAAAAAGATATGGTACAATAAGCGCAGACGGCGCTCCGTCTGTCAGTATCGCGATCCTGCCCTCGGTAAGCTTTCCGCACACGGTATCCGGCCTTTCGGTTATCCCTACGGCCGAAAACGGTGATATACACCCTTCATCTTCAATATATGGTACAAGATATCCCGGAGCAAGTACAGTTTCAAGATCAATTTTGTTTATTCGTCTTTTAAGCTCCCGAACAATATCCGGCGAGGCTTTGTCTGCAAGGTAACATATACATATTTCAGTCTGTGACAAACTTCCTGCTTTCATTATATCAAGTTTCAGCCCGGTGCTTTTCATTCTTCTTCTGAGCATTGACATATTTGTGTGTATTGTTTCTACAAATCCTTCCTTTGAGCCTCTTTGAATAACATCTGATTCCGGCTCGGATATACTCCTTGACTTAAATCCCTGAAGTCCTACAGAGATCATCTTGTCTGTTCCGTCAAGCGCAATAACACAGAAACCTGAAAGTATCAGTCCGCTTAATTCCTCAAATGTAGATATATTCGTTATATCATCGGTATACAGTACCTTAGTTCTGATATCAGTAAGACACTGTTCCGGACTGCCTGCAAAGTTATATTCAAACAAAGGTTTTATTACTGCAATGGCAAGCGTATCCTTACTGATCAGATTATCTATTGATATGACTGCTGCTCGTATTCCGCTCAGCTGAAGCTCATGTATTGTAAGATCTGCCGCGCAGGAAAACAGCCGTTTTGTATATTCAATATTATATTCCAATGATTTAGTCAATTGTGTTGTTTTCTCAGGTTTATTCTTTTTTGGTTTCCTTGAATAGATATTCATTATTGCCGAAGCGAAGTCGTACAAATTATCACCTTCCGTTTATTTATATTATTTTTTAAATACAGCTGTTTATACATAATTTTCTGTATATTTGTTGTTTTACAGAACAAAATAATACTATAACCAACGAAAGGATCTTAGCAATGATAATCTCAGTTATCAGAACGATTATTCTTTACATCGTCATCATTATTACTGTAAGAATCATGGGAAAAAGGCAGATCAGCGAATTACAGACAAGCGAACTTGTTGTAACCTTACTGATGTCTGACATTGCTTCAATTCCCATGCAGGATACTGATCAGTCGCTTCTCAGCGGAATAATCCCCATTTTTGTCTTAGTAATATGTGAAATACTTATTTCTCTGCTTATGCTTAAGAATTCCCGTTTCCGCAGCATTATCTGCGGAAATCCCGTCATTGTAATAAACAACGGAAAGGTTGACCGTAATGCTATGAAATCATTGAGATTAAGCACAGAAGATCTGTTTGAAGAGCTTCGTCAGAAGGATATTTTTGATATACAGGATGTAGACTATGCCATTGTGGAAACCAACGGCAAAATGAGTATCCTTAAAAAGCCTTCCAGCGATATCGTCACTGCCAGACAGCTCGGTGTCCAGACAAAAGAAAGAGGTATGCAGGCTGTTGTTATCAGTGACGGAGAAATATCCGAATCATCACTCAAATTTCTGAGTCTTGACAAAAGGTGGATATCATCAATACTTAAGCTTGAAAAAACTAAGCTTAGTGATGTTTTCATTATGACTGCTGACAGAGATAAAAAATACAATATCATCAGAAAGGACTGACACATATGTACAGAATAGGCTCAGCCGCAGTTATTTTTATAATTACAGTTACTATTGTCACTGCCGGTTTCCTTATCAATACCCGGACTGCTTCTCAGGTTACCGATACTATCAATTCGGCTGTCGTAGCCGCAAACAATAACGATACCGAAAAAGCTTTATCCGTTTTCCGCAATGCCCTTGACATATGGAAAAGCAATAATTCTATCATGCTTTTATTTATGTCACACGGAAAAATTGATCAGATAGATGAATCCGTCAATATTGCCTGCACTTATATTGAAAACGGCGATCTTGATATGTTCCGTGCAGAAAGCAAACGCTCGCTTGTTCTGCTCAGACATTTTAACGACCTTGAGTATCCGTCATTCACTAATATTTTATGATATATCTGCTGAGCCAAAAAAATCAGGCTGTACATTGCTGTACAGCCTGAAAAGTGTCAATTATTTTTTTGTTTCCTTCTTGGCTGAAGTTGTTTTCTTTGGCTTTGGCTTTGGGTCATCCTTCACTGCAAATATAGCCGTTCCGAACGGCGCAAGTCTAATATCCGCAGAATGCTGCCACTGACAGCATGGTACCGGCTGTGATTTGATCGGTTCGGCATTTGTAACACCCTTGCCTCCGTAGATCTCAAAATCGGTATTCAATACCTCCGTAAGTGTACAGCCGTCCATAAGCCCGATCTTATAATTATCTCTTTGCACAGGCGACATATTACATACAATTACATATTTCTGTCCGTCTGTCATTCTATAATAGGAGTATACGTTATGATCTGCGTCATCTGCATTGATCCACTGGAATCCGTCGGCTTCATAATCCTTTTCATAGAATGCAGGATTCTTTGTAACAAGCTCTCCGATCTCACGGAAAAACCTCTGGAAACAGCGATGCATTTCAAATTCTTTTACAAGGAACCAATCAAGCTCTTTTGTTTCGTCCCATTCTCTGAACATTCCCAGTTCATTTCCCATAAAGTTCAGCGTTTTTCCCGGGTGTGTAAACATATATGCATACAGCGTTCTTGCCTGAGCAAATTTATTTGTATAATCTCCGCCCCACATTTTCTGTACAATCGTCGCTTTGCCGTGTACTACCTCATCGTGTGAGAATGGCAGGATAAATCTTTCATAATAGAAATATGCCATTGACCAGTTGACCTTATTATGACTTCCCATTCTGAAAAGCGGGTCTATTTTCATATATTCAAGGGTATCATTCATCCAACCCATATCCCATTTATAGTCAAACCCTAATCCGCCCTCGCTTACCGGCTTTGTTACTCCGGGATAATCGGATGAATCCTCGGCTATAAGCATTATATTCTTGAAACGTTTGTTGAGCGTCTGATTCATCTTTTTGAAGAATTCAACTGAACGGTCATTTACGCCCCTGTCCTTATTACCCATCCAATATATTCCGTTATTAATTGCATCCATTCTTATTCCGTCAAAATGATATGCATCAAGCCAGAATGCTGCTGCTGAAATAAGGAAACTCTGAACCTCGCCTCTTGATACATTGAAATTATATGTACCCCATTCACTCTGGTTTACATCTGAAGGCGGATATTCATAAAGGAATGTGCCGTCAAACTTTGCAAGGGAATAATTATCTCTTACAAAATGTACAAATGCAAAATCTATTATTACACCTATTCCATTCTGATGGCATCTGTCTACGAACATCATCAACTGTTCCGGTGTACCATATCTTGAAGTAGCGCTGTAATACTGAGCTGCCTGATATCCCCATGATCCGTCAAAAGGATATTCCGCAAGCGGCATTACCTCAATATGTGTGAAATTATTCTCCTTTACATACTTTATAAGGTCATCTGCAACCTCGTCATATCTGAACCATTGCGCTCCGCCGTCTGCTTCGGATCTATCCTGCGGCTTTTTCCATGAGCCCATATGAATTTCATATATATTCAGCGGTTTATCATAACACTTTGAGCGGTTTTTCATCCACTTTTCATCATGGAAGATCTTATCAGTTGTTATTCTTGTTATCACAGAAGCCGTATCCGGTCTTAATTCACTGTGGAAAGCGTATGGATCAGCCTTATCAACAACGCTGCCTCCCTGCTGATAAACCCTGAATTTATAAAGCTGTCCCACTCTTGCATCCGGGATCATAAGCTCATACACTCCGTTAGCCTGACGCTGCATCGGATGATATCCGCCGTTCCATCCGTTGAATTCTCCCACTACGTCTACACCGTGCGCTGACGGGGCATATACTCTAAACATTATACCGCTGTCATCATCTGAGACCGGATGCGCGCCAAAATAATCATATGAATTGCTGCTTACACCACGATAATATTCATCCATAGAAAAAGCTGTCATTTCATCATCTCCTAATCATTAACTAACATAATAATTTTAAAATACCCAATATATAGTTGTCATTAGACAGTTACATACAATTGTCTAATTATGATTTCAACGCATTATATATTGAAATTGCAAGAACCACATTACCCTTAGCCTGTATCTGACCTGTTGTAAACGCTTTCAAGCCGTCTATCGTACCTGAGCATATCCCGGAAAAAGTTTCCATTGACATTGTAAGTGTAATATTTGCCGTTCTGTTTTTTTCAGGTTCAATATATTTGACTCCATCGATATAGGATAAATAGATATTACCTCCGTCTTCCCCCGTAAGACATATCATTAATGAAAAATCTTTTTTCAGAGCTGACAGATCACGAGCAAAAAAAACATTCTTTACGAAATCATAGCTTTGATTAAAATTCATTATTTTCATCCTTAATCTTTCGCTTATTTTACCAAATTATATCATACATTTATATATTTAATATTCCGATTTCGAAATTTGATTTTGTTTATTTGTCAATTTTACTATTTATTTTTGATTTATGTTAAAAAAACAGTCTATTATATAAAAAAGTCAGGCTTTCGTATTAAACGAAAACCTGACGTGATCACTGAAAAATATCAGCAATTATTTCATTTTGTTTCCTCTCGGAACATATGATGTATGGAGATACTTATGAGCCTTCTCCTTGCCCGGTGCCTCAAAGAATTCATCATATACCATCTTTACAACCGGACTTTCATCACTGCATCTGAATTCGCTGTTCTTATCCTGATCGTAAAGTGCCTTTGAACGGAGCGCCTTATAATCAACATAATTACGTACACTATCGCTCTGGAGAGGCTGACCTCCGCCGTTTATACAACCGCCGGGACAAGCCATTATTTCTACCATCTGGTAATCTGCTTCTCCGCTCTTGATCTTCTCAAGGAGCTTACGCGCATTGCCAAGACCCGATGTAACTGCTACATTGATCTTTATGCCTGCTACTTCGTATGTTACTGTACGGATCTCTTCCGGACCTCTTACTTCCTCGAAATCGACCTTCTTGAAGTCGCCGTCAAGAGTTCTCGCAGCTGTTCTGAGCGCAGCCTCAAGCACACCGCCTGTTGCGCCGAAGATAACTCCGCCGCCGGATGCCTTATTGAACGGTGCATCATAATCTTCCTCAGCAAGATCTGCAAAGTCGATATGTGCACGTCTTATCATTCTTGCAAGCTCTCTTGTTGTAAGCGCTACATCAACATCATCATAATCGCCATCGCCGGAACGAAGCTGCGGACGTGTGCACTCAAACTTCTTTGCTGTACAAGGAATTACGCTGACTACAAACAGTTTGTTAGGATCTATACCGTTCTTCTGCGCATAATAGCCCTTCAGAACTGCTCCGAACATTGCCTGAGGTGATTTACAGGTTGAAAGATTCGGAATAAAATCAGGATAATAATGCTCAACAAACTTTACCCAACCCGGGCAGCATGATGTGAACATCGGGAGTGTGCCGCCTGTCTGGATTCTCTGGATAAGCTCATTTGCTTCCTCAAGTATAGTAAGGTCAGCTGTAAAGTCCATATTGAAGATCTTTACACCTTCGCCCAGTCTGCGTACTGCAGCTGCCATTTTGCCTTCTACATTTGTGCCTATAGGCATACCGAAGCTTTCTCCAAGGGTAGCTTTGATAGACGGCGCTGTAAAGAATATTACTTCCTTATCAGGATCTGCGATAGCATCCCATACCTTATCCTCCTGCGGCTTTTCTGTCAATGCGCCTACAGGGCAGCTTACGATACACTGACCGCAGCCTACGCATGGAGAATCGTCAAGACTCTTATCAAATGCGCTGCCAACATGTACCTGGAAGCCTCTTTTGATTGCTCCGATAACTGATACTGTCTGCACATTTTTACAAGCAGCAACACAGCGCATACAGTTAACACACTTATTGTTATCACGTACTATATACGGTGACTGATCGTCGATATCATAAATAGGATCTTCTGTCATAAAGCGGTCTTCATCTATGCCGTATTCAAGCGCAAGCTTCTGAAGCTCACAATTATTATTACGAACGCATGAAAGGCACTTTTTATGGTGTGTTGAAAGAAGAAGCTCAATCGTTGTTTTTCTTGATTTTATTACGGCCGGTGTATTTGTAAATACCTCCATACCCTCCTCTGCCGGATAAACGCACGCAGCGAGCAAACCTCTCATTGGTCGGCCATTCTGCTTTGCCTCTACCATACATACACGACAGGCGCCGATACAATTTATATCCTTCAGATAGCAAAGAGTGGGTATCTCGATATTAGCCATCTTCGCAGCCTGAAGAATAGTATAACCCTTCGGTACTTCTACAGGGATATTATTTATTTTCAGATTAACTGTTTCCATGAATTATCCCCTCCTTATTTCGTAATGATTGCGCCGAACTTACAGTTACTCATGCAGACGCCGCACTTGATACACTTATCGGAATCAATAACATGAGGCTCTTTAACAGTACCTGTAATTGCTTTAACCGGACAGTTCCTCGCGCAAAGAGTACATCCCTTACATTTATCAGGAATAATCTCATATCTGATCAGTGATTTACATACACCTGCAGGACAGGTCTTATCTTTAATATGCGCAATATATTCATCCTTGAAGAAATGCATTGTTGAAAGGATGGGGTTCGGCGCTGTCTGACCGAGCGCACAAAGTGATGACTTCTGCATATGCTTTGCAAGATCATCGATCTTTTCAAGATCTTCCATTTCGCCCTTACCCTGTGTTATTTTTTCGAGATACTGAAGCAGTCTTCTTGTTCCCACACGGCACGGAGTACATTTTCCGCAGCTTTCATCTACGGTGAATTCCAGATAGAATTTTGCGATATCTACCATACATGTATCCTCATCGAGGATGATCATACCGCCTGAACCCATCATCGAACCAATTGCAAGAAGTCCGTCATAGTCGATCGGTGTATCAATATGCTCTGCCGGTATACATCCGCCGGACGGACCGCCTGTCTGAGCAGCCTTGAATTTCTTTCCGTTCGGTATACCGCCGCCGATCTCTTCTATAATCTCGCGGAGTGTTGTACCCATCGGTATTTCTACAAGACCCACGTTTGTAATCTTTCCGCCGAGCGCAAATACCTTTGTACCTCTGCTCTTCTCTGTACCGATAGATGAATACCATTCGCTGCCCTTATAGATGATCTGAGCTATATTTGCATATGTTTCAACATTGTTAAGTACTGTCGGTTTCTCAAACAGACCCTTTACAGCCGGGAACGGCGGACGAGGACGAGGCTCGCCTCTGTTGCCTTCGATCGATGTCATGAGCGCTGTTTCCTCACCGCATACAAACGCGCCGGCGCCAAGACGTATTTCCATATCAAAATCGAATCCTGTGCCGAATATATTCTTTCCGAGGAAGCCGTATTCTCTTGCCTGCTCGATAGCTATTCTGAGTCTTTCAACAGCTATAGGATATTCTGCGCGAACATATACAAAGCCCTGATGTGCGCCGATAGCATAACCTGCGATAGCCATTGCCTCGATGATACACTGCGGGTCGCCTTCAAGAATTGAACGGTCCATAAATGCGCCCGGGTCACCCTCGTCTGCATTACAGCATACATACTTTATATCTCCGGGTGATGACTTTGCGAACATCCACTTTCTTCCTGTTGGGAAGCCGCCGCCGCCTCTGCCGCGCAGTCCTGAATCAAGCACCTCTTTGATTACATCATCAGGTGTCATTGTTGTCAAAGCCTTATAAAGTGCCTGATAACCGTCAACAGCGATATATTCCTTAATACTTTCAGGATCTATTACACCGCAGTTTCTCAAAGCGATTCTCATCTGCTTCTTGTAGAAATTCGTTTCGGAAAGAGAAATGATAGATCCATCCTCATGTACTGTTTCCTTATAAAGAAGATCTTTTACTACATTACCATCTTTCAGATGTTCTTTTACAATTCTTTCTACGCCCTCCGGAGTTGCCTGCGCATAGAAGCATCCCTCAGGATATACTATCATGATCGGGCCGAGTGAACAAAGACCAAAGCAGCCTGTTCTTACTACAAGGATTTCTTCTTCAAGGCCGTTTTCCTTCAGTGCCTTATCCAATGCTGCCAGAACTTTTTTACTTCCTGAAGATGTACAGCCTGTACCGCCGCATACAAGAACCTGCTTGCGGTATCCGGTATGTTTTGCCATCTCCTCGCCCTGTTCTTTTACGACTTTTCTGACCATTACAAGCTCTTCATATTCTTTTTTGATTTTATTAAGTTCTTCTAAAGTCATCACTGCGCTCCCCCTTCCTCATTAATATATTTATCAAGAATTTTTCCGACTTCCTTAGGGGTAAGCTTACCATAAACTTCCTCACCTATCATCATTACCGGTGCCAGGCCGCACGCGCCGACACAACGGCATGAATCAATTGAGAACAATCCGTCGGGTGTACATTCACCGCTCTTGATACCAAGTTTTTTCTCGACTTCCTCAAGAATCTTATCCGATCCTTTTACATAACACGCCGTACCAAGACAGACACTTATCTGGTACTTACCCTTGGGGGTAAGGCTGAAACGCGAGTAAAAAGTCGCAACACCGTAAACCTCACTGAGTGACACACCAAGACCGTCAGCTACCATTTGCTGAACCTCGATCGGGAGATAGCCATAAATCTCCTGAGCCTCGTGAAGCACGGGCAAAAGTGCTCCGGGAAAAGCTTTATTCTTTTCAATTACAGCCATAAGCTTTTCTTCCTGAGCCGGGGTCCCCTTGAATTCCAGGGAATTTTCTGCCATAGGATATTCCTCCCATTCAATTTATTAAATTTCGTATGAAATCATATATATTATATCGCTAAAACAAAAAAATTACAAGGATTTTTTGATATTTTATACAAATTTTTATTATTTTGTATTTTTTGGTTAATTTTGATCCATTCTTTTTCAATGCTGATATGTAGTAATAATGCCAATTCTGTCAGAATTCATATATTGTCCTGCACTCATCAGGCGCGTTCCACGGAAGAAGCTCTGACCGATCACTTTTCTCATCGCTGTTTATATAATTTTTCATATAATACGACAGATATCTTACTATATCAAGTTCATTTGCCGTCAACGTCTTTTCTATACTGAGCAATTGCACTGACTGAGTAAATCCGCTTTTTGTATTTACGATTTTAAGTCCTTCATCCGTATCGTTGAATCCCGACGCTAAATTATCGCACCATGAATTATCTATATCGATCTCAGGATGTTCCAGATACTCCATCAGTTCCCTTTCATGAGCATACAGAAATTCAAACGCTTTGCATGTTTTTTCAGAATATCTTGAAGTATCGCTTCTTGAAAAGAATTCGTCCACCAATGATTGAATTTCTTTTATGACCGGCATACACTTTGAACGGCGCAGTTCCAGCTTGAAATCTGTTCCGGACCCTGCAAAGCTTTCTTCACATTCACATAGTTTTTTGCACAGCTCAAGACATTTCTCTGCATACGGATACATATCTCCGCTTTCATCATGATGCTCCGATGCGTCTTCAAACAATTTCCGCACATTCTCCCACAGCGCTGCTATCCTGATATTATCAGAAGCTTTTTCAAAAACATCCGGATTTCCCGTCTGAACAATTCCTTCATAGCTTTCAAGAAAACGTGAGGCATTATCCGGATGATTATTTTCTGTCACTTCAAACAGAATGATTCTTTTTTTGTTCGTCGAGCTTGTCCGGTAAATCCACAAAAACAACGGCTTTGATTTGTTTAATTTAACCACACTATTTTCGATTTCATACATATTTATCATATAGCGGTCAGCATATATTATCTCAGACTTCAACAATTCGTTTTTCAGCTTACTATATAGTCCCCCGAAATATACATCGCTTACCTCTTTGATCCATTCCGCCATTGTATGATCTGATATGTGAAGCTCCATATCTCGCCAGTTTATCTCCTGCTTAAGGAATGAATTCTTTTCTTCAAATTTTTCATTGACTATATCAGCGATCGTTTCGGCAGACACGATTCTTTCCTTTATGACAGGTTTTTTATGTCTTATCGAATCGTATAAATTTTTCAGTTCAGCCCCACATTCATGACATTTGTACCCAAGATAGATCTCATCAGTCAATTCCGCTATCAAACCTGTTTTACGAAATAACGTCACCGGATATTCAGTGTTGACCTTCATTTTTTTACCGCAACTCAGACAAATCTTTTCTTCCTCAGAATAATCATTCCGTATGAACAGATAATGCTTTTTTCCTTCTGCTAAATCATTTGCCGGCAGCAGGCGCATTGAACTGAGCATAAGTTCTGTTTCCTCATCAGCGCTGTGATGTTCTCCGTTCCATTCCTTATCCCTGCTCCTTCCGTCAAGAATAAGCTCCGTTTCATTCAGAATAAAATCTAAGCCGTCAGAGATCATCATCAGTCCATTGTCATTATCTGCTTCTGAGTTTTTCCTAAGCCTTATCAGCTCAGCCAATAGAGATTTGTTTTCCATATTAAGACTATGACATTTCTCCTTGTATACTTCTGCTGCCCTTGCAGATTTGCAAAGCTGATCGTATTCATTCGCCGAAATTGTCACAGTCTTCTCACCTAATGTTTCATTCATCATAGCTTTGATTATACAACAACCTTTCAAAAAAGTATATAGGTAATTTTAGGCGAATTGCCTCCGCAGTCAATTCGCGATTCCGTTCGCTGCGCTCACTGCGTGAAAAGCGTAATCAAGTTGCTCCCGCGATACTGATTTTTTAGCGGAATAAAGTATCAGTCATGCGGTAGTGTCTTTCAAATCTCCCAGAATTATTTTACAATAGCTTTAAGGCAATACCGCACAGAGATTGTGCGTCAGATTTCGAGCATAATTTTTCGTCAGATTGACAAAATTGACGCAGGAATACTGTC
>CACYDC010000029.1 GCA_902773025.1 uncultured Ruminococcus sp. | reverse complement strand
TTTGTATATCGTTGAAATATCAACGTTGATTATATCGCCGTCTTTAAGAACAACATCGGCAGACGGTATGCCATGGCATACTACCTCGTCAATTGATGTGCATACGCTTTTGGGAAAACCTTCATAATTGAGCGGAGCCGGAATAGCGCCAAGCTCAACCGTTTTTTCGTATACCCATTTGTCCATGTCCTCAGCCGTGCAGCCGGCTTTTATATTTTCAGCTACGTAATCGAGAACGGCTGTATTGATAACACCGCTGTCCTTGATACCCTGTATCTGTTCCTTATTTTTTATAATTTCTCGCGGAGGAACTATCTCACCGAGAAGTCTGTGTTCTTCTATGATCTCATCAAAATCACAATGACACTTTTTGTATTTTTTACCGCTTCCGCACCAGCACGGATCGTTTCTTCCTAATTTCTTTTCCATGAAGATCCCCCTTATGTATCAGCGCTTTGCACGCTTTTTTATACGGCTTTTTTTAGGTGAGCAGCCGTATTCTTTGCTCAAAGCTCGTGAAAATGCCTCTGTCGAAGAAAAACCGCAGTCAAGCGCAATATCTATTATCCTGCTGTCAGTGCTTTTTAGCGACTCTGCCGCAGTTGAAAGACGCCGCTTAGCGAGGTATTCTTTAAAGGTTATACCTGTATAATCGTGAAATTTTGCAGATACATAATATTCCGAATAACCTACAAAGCTTGCCATTTGTGGTGAAGCTTGACTGTTCGTAATATTGTCATCAAGCCATTCTATCATTTTTTCTACCGTTTTTGACGACATTGACAGACACACCCTCTCATTTTATTTACTCGTATTTATATTATATCACATTATTTCCGAAAAGAACTGCTATTTCCTGCGGCATTTTCTAATATAAATCTGAAGTACAGATCTGATTTCGATAGAAATCTACCAGAAAATCAAAAAAGTTAATTAGCCGCCGCTATTTATATTAACGCGTTTTTATTATAATGTCAAGAAATATTTCCCCAAAAAACGCAGCCCAAGCATATGCCGTGGGCTGCGGTAGAGATTACTGTTTAATTAATCGGTTACTGAAATCAGAAATCCTCTGTAAGAACTATTGTCCAGTAATGTGCGTCCTTATCTCCGTCAACATACACATGGCCGATACCAATCTTCGTGTAGCTGTTGGCTGAAAAAACAGTCTTTGTCATGTTTGAATTCGCTGTAAAAGCATTATACGCGCCGTCTGCGCTGCCTGTAATGTTACCCCGGCAGATGTAGTGGCGGCATGTACCGTAATAATCTACCTTCTCATAAAGAGCCTCGTCCCAGGGAGTTCCGTCAGGTCTTGTTTTTCCGTCAAACTTAGTTGTGATTTCTGTTGCTCTGACTTCAGCGACGCTGTTAAGTGTATTATCCATAGTAAGAGCAGAAAGACCTTTTTGCTTACGTTCTGCGTTGATTTTGTTCAAAAGGGCTTGCTTTTCAGCATTTTCATCTTGAAGATCTTCTGTAACGCATGCAAAGATCTGATCCCAATACCCCCCGTAAGTACTATTTTCAATAAACACATATTTTACGCCTGTTACATTATACTCAGGGCAAAGAATGTTCTTTTTGTGGCTTTCAGAAGCCATCCACTCGCGCACTACGTCTTTCGGAGTAAAGTTTTTTGCAGATGCGCTGTTTTCGCCTGCAAGAATGTAATTGAAGCCGCGTTCTCTAAGAATGGTAAACCAATCACTTCCATCAGGTCCATCAGGTCTTTTGTGGTTTGTAATATTTGTAATCTGTGGCAATTCATGAACACGGACTTCTGCTGCTTCGCAAAGCTCTGCATTCATTTTAAGTGGTGCAAGACCAGCTTTCTCTCTCTCTTTATTGCAAAGCCTTACAACTTCCAACGCAAATTCCTCTTCTTGTGTGAACGATGGTTCCGGCGATGAAAAGACAGCGGTCTGGAGAACAGACAGCGCATCGTTTGAATCTACCATACCATCACCGTTTGTATCTGCAATCTCAATTTGCTCTTTGCTGAGTTGAATAAGACCTACGGAGTATCTCATAATCATAAGAGCATCACTGGAATCTAAAACGCCGTTCATATCTACGTCACCGGGGAGATATTTCTCAGCAGAGGCGCAAACGATAGAAGCAGTAACAACAGATACGATCATAATAGCTGATGTGAATAAGGAAATAATGTCTTTAAATGTTTTTTTCATAACTGCTCACCTCTTTTATTTGCAATATTTTAAATCTTGCGAAAGGTCCAGTACCGTATTTTACCATTCTTTATTGTAATAATGATATCATTTTTGATATTTAAAGTCAATATCAAAAATGAATTAAACCGTTAATTTGTATAGATATACAGATAATATTGAAAAGATTTGGTAAATATTACAGCATCGTCAGCATGTTCGTATCAATATTGCCCTAAAATTATAAACTATTATTAGAAAGTTATAAAGAATAATACATAGAAAGCAGCTTTTATTATTCCTTAAAATAATAAAGTAACATAATTACACATCTATAAATAAGCGTTAAGCCTTTTCATTAATATTATATGTGTTTTCACATGGCTGTCACAATTCAAGTCGGAGATCATACAGTGAACCGATATTTGTTATTGTTTTTATATATTGGCGTTGCAAACACTTATATTACTAAAAAATTGGTTTGCCTGACAAAAGTAAGCTAAGACTTGAAAAC
>CACYDC010000028.1 GCA_902773025.1 uncultured Ruminococcus sp. | reverse complement strand
ATTTTACTCCCACTGAACGGGTATATGGCTCCCGCCGCCTTAGAGGGCGCGGGTGTCCTGTGGACACCGCTGCGCAGCAGCAGCGCCAACCGAGCCGGCAGGCGAGACCCGGGGGACATACTTTGCGGTTATAAGTTATAGGGAACAGAATTAATTATAACATCTTTATTGTATTCTATCAACATATATCCTGACAGTAAACACTTCAATCTGATTTTGACACAGTGAAAAATCTGGTTTTAAAATGATTGACAAATTATTTATGATTATGTATAATATAGAGGCAGGTTAAGCTCTGTGCTCTGTTCCGGCTGCTCCAGCCGGGTTAAAATATGGAGTATATTGTGCGGGCGTGGCGGAATTGGCAGACGCGACAGTTTTAGGTGCTGTTACTTCGGTGTGCAGGTTCAAGTCCTGTCGCCCGCACCAAAGCGAAAATCCTTACACGAGAGTGGCAGGGTTTTCGCTTTATTTTTTTAAGTCTTAAGTTTTCAATAATTTCGTTTGTCAGGTGAGCATATCACCATTGATATTTTTTATTTTGTCGAAATTTATTTTTACAGGGTCGATTTTACGGTTTTTGATATCATAAGAACCGTAAAGAACTATCTGTTTCTGTATTACATCAACTGTTTTTACTAATGCAGTAATGCTTTCGTATGAACCGCCCGTCTTGAATTTATCTGGTACAAAATAGTTGACGGATATCTCAGGAATATAGCCGTCATCCAATATATCAACTATAAGTGCGAGTTTTCTGTTCAGAATGTCCGTTTCATAATCTGATAGTTCACATTTTTCATTCGTGAGTCTGGATTCCTCTTTTAACATATCGTCATATCCTGATAAAGCCGCAAAAGGAGCAAACTGTGCAGCCCTGTTATAGATAGACATATGCTTTCGCCCGGGTTTTTTTTTATATGGAAGATTTATTATATCAGCATATAATTTACGAGGATCGTTAGTATTCATGCCTTGTGACCTCCTATTTGTCCGTTTCGCTCTATTGTAGTTCCGCCCTCAACAAAATTCATGCCTTTGAGCACAGCGTTCTTACCAAACCTATCTTTAAGTCTGATCGTTGCTCTGAGTAGTTTTCGTTCTTTTTCATCCTTTTCTTTTTCGGCCTGTCTTTCTTTTTCAAGCTCAGCATAATTTGTAAATAAATCGAGTTGTTCTGGTTCATCCTCAGGTATCATATTTTCAGGTATCAACTCACAGGCAGCAATGTTTAATCTTCGTATCAGCAGATCAGGATCTGTTATTCGTTTATAAAGTTTTATTACAACATCCATGATCTTTCTTGCTGAGTTTGTATAATTATCAATATTTCCCGTTCCGCGGGAATGCTTTGGCTGCGGCCGTCCATAAGGGTCAGATATAACTGTACCTGAATAAAATTTTTTTGTTCCGGTGACGATATAAACTGTGTCCTTCATTGATTTGCCAGGAATATAAACCGTAATGCTTGTACGGTCGTAACCTATGGTCATTACTAATTGTTTCGTAACAAGTTTTTTCCGTACGAGGTCTTGCACAAGCAATTCTGTCATTTCTCTAATTATCAGTTCGCCCTTTTCGTATGAATAAGGTTCTTTGAGCACCTGACCTGATGACAGCGAATTGGTATTTGGCCGATACTTCTTTATATACTCTATTGAAACAGGTTCAAAACCCCATGCGTGATCAATAAGAAGTTCTGCATTTATACCGAACACTTTGTAAAGCTGCTCCTCTTTTTTATCAGACAAAGATGCACGCGCAATATCTCCCATTGTATATAAACCCATTGACTCAAGTTTAGAGCTGTAACCTCTGCCGATTCTCCAGAAATCAGTCAGGGGACGATGACACCACAGTAGTTCTCTGTATTTTTGTTCGTTGATTTCTGCGATACGAACGCCATCCTTATCAGCAGGCACATGTTTAGCCACTATATCCATGGCTATTTTTGCAAGATACATATTTGTACCGATACCAGCAGTTGCGGTAATGCCGGTAGAATACAGAACTTCACGAATCATAGTAGTTGCAAGATCATGAGCTGTCATATTATAGACAGACATATATCTTGTAATATCTATGAAGACCTCGTCGATTGAATATACATGGATATCTTCAGAAGCAATATATTTCAGATAAATTGAGAAAATCCTTGTGCTGTATTCCTCATATAGACGCATTTGCGGCGGAGCAGTAATATATGTCAGTTTTAACGAAGGATTTTGTTTTAATTCAGAGTCCTTAAATGATGATAGTCTGAATTTGTATTGCCCTTGTTCATCCTTAGCAATCAGTTTTTTCTTTATTGCATAGTCAAGTCTTTGGATGTTGATTTCTTTGACTCTCTGTATTACTTCAAAAAGTCTTGCTCTTCCGGAAATACCGTAAGCTTTGAGAGAAGGGGAAACAGCCAGACAAATAGTTTTTTCTGTTCTGGATGAGTCGGCTACAATAAGATTTGTATTAAGAGGATCCATATGCCGCTGTATACATTCAACGCTGGCATAGAAGCTTTTAAGATCTATTGCAATATATGTTCGTTTCATATCTTACTCCTGTTGTTTGGCAGGACATTCCACAAACCATCTGCCGACTCTGGAAGCAAAGTATTCGCCGGTTTTTTCAAAAAACAAAAATTTCTCTTCACCATGAATCGTAATGGTATAGCAATCTCCACTGTGGTTTTTATCCAAATAAGCGGCAGGACGAAAATCTTTTATCTCATCTATTTTAAAGATACGTCCATCAGACCATATGATAGAACGAGGGTGCATGTAGCCGGTAGAGTCAAAATCTGTATTGACATTTACATAAACCTTGTTATATGTTCGTTTCATTCTTCATACCTCCTTATTGATGCAGCAGTTTGTATCTTTCTATATCCTCCTGTTTAGCATAACCGCAATGATTGATTATTCCTATTACCTTGCCTATAAGGAAGACAGATTCTGTTTCATCAAAACGCATGACCGGATAATTTGGATTAATGGAATGAAGTCCGTCACTTTGATATTTTTTTATATAGGTTTCATTGCCGACGATAAAAGCTCCTATTTCTCCGGTATGCAGCTTTGATCCATCGTTCATCCGGTTTACAAGAACATCCTGACCATCGTAGAAAGCAGGCTCCATACTATCTCCATTAACCTTGAATATACTGTCTGCCTTTTTTACTTCCGGTGTCAGGTAAACATAGACCTGTTCAGCATCTTCCTCGAACTCAGAAGGATCTCCGATACCGGCAGCGAGGCTTTTGTTGAAATACAGCAGAACCTTCAGATCCGGACAATTTTCCGCATCTTCTACAGATAAAAGATCGTCAAGAAGATTTTCAACTATATGCTGATGTCCTTTTGACAGGAACTGAAATTTTCTGATAATAGCCTTTTGTTTTTCAGTAATGGCAGAGGTTGGATCATCAATGCCGAATAAATCATTTAAACTAATATTAAGCACCTTACATATAGAAGGCAGCAGATTCACATCAGGACGTGATCGGCCATTTTCCCAGTTGGATATAGAATTACCTGTAATACCAAGTTTATCAGCCATTGTTTTCTGATCAATCCCGCATTTTTGACGATAAAATCTAATACGTTCACATATACGGGGTATAGCTGTATAGGATATGTTTTCTTTTTGTGCAGAAAGACTAAAACTTCTTTTTGACATAAATATCACGTCACCCCTTTATAAAATATTGCTGAATATATTATAGCACAATAAACTGCAAATGTAAACACAAAAAATTACATAAAATTATCTGTATACAATATTTTTTAATTTAAGCAGATATAGCAATTGCAAAACTAAATGTATAAGGCAAAAAGACGGATTATTGTTACCGGTTTATCAAAATTGTACGCATGTTTTGAAGAAATTAAATGAAATACTTGACAATAATCTTTTGATATGTTATTATATCATTACATTATTACGGTAGCACTTTACCGAAATGAAGTCTGCTTGCTGTTACGACTATAACCGCAAAGTAAGCCTATGGCTTGTCTTTGCTTGTTGAAAGCAAAACTTTTAATAATTACTGAGAGGTATTTTAAATGAAAGATTATTCAATTATCACACCTGAAGGAACAAAGGATCTTCTGTTCGAGGAATGTCTTGCAAACAGGACAGTTTCTTCTATACTTGGAAATGTATTTTCAGCAAGGGGATTTCACGAGGTTCTGACTCCCGGAATAGAATTTTACGATCTGTTTTCCGAGGAAAAATCAGGGATTCCTATGGAGTATATGTTTAAAATGAGCGATTCCAAAGGAAGATTAATGGTACTAAGACCGGATTCTACATTACCCATAGCAAGAATGGTCGCAACACGCCTTATGAATGAACGACATCCGATAAGACTATATTACAATCAGAGAGTATACCGGTATAATCCCGGGCTGACGGGCAGAAGCAATGAGGTTATGCAGGCCGGAATTGAACTTATTGGCGCAAAGGGAAAACGGGCAGATATAGAAACAATTACGACTGCGATCGAAGCACTTTCAAAATGTGTACCGGATTTCAGAATAGAACTTGGTAATGCCGAATTCTTTAAAATACTTGCAAGGGCGCTTCCGGTGAATGATGATGCTCGGGAAGAAATACGTACACTTATCGAATCAAAGAATTACTCTGCGCTTAATTCGGTGCTCGATGGATTGGAACAAACAAAATATGTAGAATTGATAAGAAAGCTTCCCAGACTTTTCGGCGGAATAGAAGTACTTGAAGAAGCATATAAACTATGTGATGATGAACAAGCATTGAAAACATTGGAATATGTAAGAGAGATATACAACGACCTTTCAAAGCTGGGGCTGGGTGAAAGAATAATAATTGATCTTGGACTTGTTCAGAGGAACGATTATTACAGTGATATAGTATTCAGCGGATATGTAATGGGATCGGGAGAGCCTGTTCTGATAGGAGGAAGATACGACAAGCTTCTTGATAACTTTGATACGTCTGCACCGGCGATAGGTTTTGGAATAAATGTTGATGAACTTGCCCGTGTAATGCTGAAGCGTGGGAACATAGCACAGAAGAAACCGGCAGATGTACTTGTTCACAGTGAATCAGGCTATGAAATAGAAGCAATAAAATATACGAGTACCCTGTCCGAAGCAAACATTGTAGGTGAAAACAGTGTTTTTGAAACATATGAGGAAGCACTTGAATACGCAAGATATAAGGGAATAAAAAAGCTGGCAGTTGTCGGTAATGAAATCAAGACTATTAATACAGGAGTATAAGAAATGAAACCGTTAAGAATAGCACTGACTAAGGGCAGATTGGAAAAGGATACAATTAAGTTATTGGAAAACGCAGGCTTCGATTGTACTGCAGTAAGGGAAAAGGGCAGAAAGCTAATTTTGCCGATAGGCGGAGCAAATATTGAGGTGGTACTTGCAAAAGCAGCGGATGTTATCACGTATGTCGAAAACGGTGTATGTGACCTTGGTGTAGTAGGCAAGGATACTATAATGGAAAACGGCAGAAGCTTTTATGAAATATTGGATCTCGGATTCGGAAAATGCCGTTTTGCATTGGCAGGGAAATCCGGAACAAACTTTTTATCCGGATATGAAGCAATAACGATAGCAACAAAATATCCGAATGTAACACGTTCATTCTTTGAGGGAAAAGGAATGGATATAAGGATAATAAAGATAGAAGGTTCGGTAGAGCTTGCACCGCTTCTCGGACTTGCAGATGCTATCGTTGATATTGTGGAAACAGGATCAACACTAAAAGAAAACGGACTCGTTATAATCGAAGATAATGTTGCGCCTATTTCCGCAAGGCTGATTGCAAATACAGCAAGTCTGAAACTCAGAAAAAATGAGATTGAAGAGCTTGCAGCAAAAATGGAAGAGGAAAGGAAGAAGATGTAATGATAAAGACAGTAATAGCTGACGGCAAGGCAGAATATGAATACCTTGCAAAAGTAAGGGAGAGGAGCAGTAATACAGATCGTGATGTTACAGCAATTGTGACGGAGATAATAGATAATGTAAGAAAAAACGGCGATAAAGCTGTTATGGATTATACAATAAAATTTGATGGAAAAGCACCGGAATTTTTTGAAGTACCAAAGTCAGAAATAGAAAAGGCAGCCGCGCAGTGCGATAAAGAACTTATATCAACAATGAAAAAAGCTGCGGCAAATATTTGCGATTTTCATACTCGTCAGATTCAGCAGAGTTGGCTGACAACAAAAGAAAACGGTGTTATAATGGGGCAGCGAGTCAGAGGTCTTGCAAGGGTTGGCCTTTATGTACCCGGAGGTACGGCAGCATATCCGTCATCAGTGCTGATGAACGCTGTTCCGGCGAAAATAGCAGGAGTGAAGGAACTCATTATGGTCACACCGCCGCTTAAAAACGGAAAGCCTAATCCGGATATTATGGCAGCAGCATATATTGCAGGAGTGGACCGTGTGTTTCTTATGGGCGGAGCACAGGCTATTGCAGCGCTTGCATACGGTACGGAAAGCGTGCCGAGAGTTGACAAAATAGTCGGACCTGGAAATATATTTGTCGCAACAGCGAAGAAGCTTGTATACGGACAGGTTGATATTGATATGATAGCAGGCCCAAGTGAAATACTTGTGCTTGCAGATGAAAGTGCGGATCCGAAATTCCTTGCAGCTGATTTGATGTCACAGGCAGAGCATGATAAACTTGCTTCCGCAATACTGGTAACTACATCACAGAGTATTGCAGACAAAACAATTGCAGAGATTGACAGACAGATGCAGTCGCTTTCGAGGAAAGAAATAATTGATGAATCACTTACAAACTTTGGTGCGGTTATAGTATGTGATAATATGGAGAAAGCAATTGAAATGGCAAACAGTCTTGCGCCGGAGCACCTTGAGGTATGCTGTGAAAATCCGATGGAATATGTAGGAAAACTGGATAATGCAGGTTCGGTATTTCTTGGTAATTATTCACCGGAGCCCCTTGGTGATTATTTTGCAGGACCAAATCACGTTTTGCCTACGAGCGGTACCGCAAGATTTTTCTCTCCGCTTTCTGTTGACAATTTTATAAAGAAGTCAAGCTTCATATATTACACGGAAGGTGCACTAAGATCTGATCGCGATGATATTGTACGTTTTGCCGGCACCGAAGGGTTGACAGCGCACGCAAATTCAATTATAGTCCGATTTGAATAATTGTTGATAAAAGGAAAGATAATCCTGAGAATACATATATTCTCCGGATTATTTTTCTACAAAGAATGAAAGGAAGAAAAAATTATCATGTCATATGAATTATGCAAAAAAGTACGTGAGCTTGAGCCGTATGAGCCGATAAGCGGAACATATAAAATAAGACTTGATGCCAACGAATCTTTTTTTAATATGCCGGAAGAAATAAAAGGCGAAATAAAGAAAATAATAGATGAGATGAATTTCAACAGATATCCTGATCCAACAGCCAAAAAGCTTACAAATTCGTTTGCAGGATACTATGGACTGGATTCCGAAAACATCACGGTGACAAACGGTTCGGATGAAATGCTTTACCTTCTTGCATCAGCTATGCTTGAAAAAGGCAGTAAGGTGGTTGTAGTATCTCCTGATTTTTCTATGTACGAATTTTATTCGTTTTTGTCTGAAAACACAATATATACTTATGATAAGAAAAATATGGAAATTGATATTGATGAGCTTATTGAGTTTATAAAAGAAAAAGAAGCGGATATGGTAATATTCTCAAATCCATGTAATCCGACGGGCTGTGGAATAACAGCGGAAAAGGCATTAAAGCTTGTCAGAAGTACGGAAAAATGTCTTGTTGTAATAGATGAAGCTTATATGGATTTCTGGGATCAGTCAATATTATCCGAGGCGGGTAAGTATAGCAATCTGATAGTACTTAAAACCGCATCCAAAGCAGTTGGCGCAGCAAGCATCAGACTTGGTTTTGCGGTTGCGGATCAAAAAATAACCAAAGCATTGAAATCGGTTAAATCGCCGTATAATGTAAATTCGCTTTCCCAGGAAATAGGAAGATGTATTTATGAACATAAGGATATACTTGAAGAAAGAAGAAAGCTAATAATAGAAAACACAAAAGAGCTTTATAAAGGTATAAGTCAGTTGATAGAAAACTATCAACTGCCCTTTACCGCGTATGAACCACGTGCAAATTTTGTATTTTTGGAAACAGAAAAAGCAGAGGATATTTATTCCTATTTACTTGAGAACGGAATAGCAGTAAGATATTTTAAATCTGCATCAGCATTGAGAATAACGGCAGGAACAAAGCAGGAAAATGCAGAGTTTCTTGTTAATTTTGAACAATATATTATCAAAAACATACTAAAAAGAAATCGTTGATTTTTTCACGGTGTGTAAAAATTCCAAAAAAGATTAAGTTTTTGTTATTTTGTATTTACAAATACACGAAAATGAATTATACTAATCCTACGATATCGAAAGGGGCGGTAAAAATGCGTACTGCTTTTGTAAACAGAGAAACCAGGGAAACTAAGATCACTGTTGAAATTGATCTTGACGGCGGTGATATAAAAATAAGTACAGGAATAGGTTTTTTTGATCATATGCTTAATGCATTTGCTGTTCACGGAGGTTTTGGACTTAAGGTCGAAGTAAAGGGAGATCTTGATGTTGACTGCCACCATACGATCGAGGATACGGGAATTGTAATAGGCAAGGCTTTGTATAAGGCACTCGGCGATAAAAGCGGAATTGCCAGGTTTGGTTCATTCTATGTTCCGATGGATGAAGCACTCGGCTTTTGCTCAATTGATATAAGCGGAAGACCGTTTCTTGTTTTCGATGCGCAATTCCCTGAAGAAAGAATAGGCGGGTATGACAGCTGTATGACAGAAGAGTTTATGCGCGCTCTGGCACATAATTCAGGAATGACACTGCATTTGAAATGTCTGTACGGCAAAAATTCTCATCATATGACAGAGGCTTTATATAAGTCGTTTGCACATGCACTAAAAGCAGCTGTTACAATATCTGATTCTAAAAAACCGCTTTCAACAAAAGGTGTATTATGATATCGTGAAAAATAAAACTGATCTTTTTAAGGAAGGTTGATATATATGTTAGTATTGCCTGCAATTGATATAATAGACGGAAACTGTGTAAGACTCTTTAAAGGTGATTATTCTACAGCGCATAAAGTTGCTGACAGTATTACCGATACAGCAAGATCGTTTGAGGAATCCGGTGCAAAATGGATGCACATAGTTGACCTTGACGGTGCAAAGGAAGGTAAAAGGGTAAATTCACAAGCCATTCTTGAAGTGAGAAAGAATTGCAGTATAAAAATAGAAGTAGGCGGCGGAATACGCAGTATGGATTCCGTAGAATACTATCTTGAAAACGGGATAGATCGTGTTATATTGGGGACTGCTGCAATAAACGATCCGGATTTTGTGCGTGAAGCTGTAGGTAAATACCCATCAAATATTGCTGTTGGTATTGATGCAAAAAATGGATTTGTGTCTGCCGATGGTTGGACTGATACATCAGAGATTAATTATATAGATCTTGCAAAGCAGATGGAAGATATCGGTGTTCAATATATTATATTTACTGATATTTCAAAGGACGGAATGCTCAGCGGACCGAATCTTACGATGCTTGATGAATTGAAAGCATCTGTAAAATGCAATATTACTGCATCGGGCGGTGTTGCAAATCTTAAGGATATAATAAATCTTACAGATCTTGATATATACGGCGCCATATGCGGAAAAGCAATATACAGCGGAAACCTTGATCTTGCGCAGGCAATAGAAGTTGCGCATGCTGCTAAACATAACGGCAAAGGAGCAAATCTCTAATGAATAAATTTGATTTTGTAGATGATTATTTTAAAAAATCAGAGCTTTTGCCGGCGGTAGTGCAGGAAAGATCAACCGGACAGGTACTGATGCTTGCTTATATGAATAAGGAATCAATGAGAAAGACATTTGAAACTGGATATACGTGGTTTTACAGCCGATCAAGAAAAGAATTGTGGAATAAGGGCGCCACATCCGGACACCTACAGAAGGTGATTGATATCAAGGGTGACTGCGATAAGGATACATTGCTTGTAATAGTAGACCAGACAGGCGCAGCATGTCATACAGGGAATCATTCATGCTTTTTTAACAATATTTGGGAGGAATATAAAAATGGAAAATCAGAATGAGCTTTATGCTCTTTATGAAACAATCATGAGCAGAAAAGAAGAAAAACAAGAGGGTTCATATACTTGTTACCTTTTTGAAAAGGGACTGGATAAAATATTAAAAAAAGTCGGTGAAGAATGCAGTGAAACAATAATAGCTGCAAAAAACGGTGACAATAAAGAAACTGTACTTGAAATATCAGATCTTATATATCATTTGTTTGTTATGATGGCACAGCAGGGTATAACTGTCGATGAGGTTATGGCAGAGCTTTCTAAGAGAAGTCAGAAAACGGGAAATCTTAAGACTTTTCATCAGGTAGATAAGAACACGTAATTAAAGTGATAAAAAAATAAAAAATTAAACGCTTGCGAGTTATAATTCCGTAAGCGTTTTTTTGTTGTATGTATTTTTTTCAGCAAATTATTCCTCAATATCGGGAGAATAGGTTTCATCGTCATTAATATTGTCGTAATCCTCCTCATTGTTTTCACCGGAATAATCGTTTTCGTCATAGACTGATGAATCAGAATCGTATAGAGTTTGATCACTGCTTTCGACATTTTCATATTCATATGTTTGTGTATCGTTGTTATTTTTTATAAGTTCTCTCATTTCATCAACACGTACATCTGTAGCAGAAGCCATTGTGTTGTTTATAAAAAGTACCTCATCGATACCATTGGCTTCAAGATAGCTTTTCAGATCAATATTTACATGACGAAAATCTATAAGATGTGTTTCACTGTATGTGTAAACAATAAACGGTGAAAATGCATTTCCGTAGGATTCTTTTATTACTGCAATTTTCTTACCGTTTCCATTTGAGTTTTTAGTAACAAGAAGCGGGGTGTCACCTCCAAGAAATACGCCATAAGAATAAGGACCGCTGGTATATGAGTGGATCAGCATATAATCCTCAGGATTCTCACCATTTTCGTCATATTTGGTACAATCAATATTATCAGAAGAAGTGTAGTATGTCACATAGTCTTCTTTTAAAGTATCAAGTCCGGTGATACTTGCAAATGACCCCTGGTAACCTTCTATTTTGTCTTCCTTCAGGTCACTGAGTTTTACCGGCTCAATTCCTGCAGCATCGGCAAATTCAAGATAAGCGTAATAAGCTCCGAGCGCTGTCCAATGATGGTCCGAATTGAAATAAATGTATTCATTTCTGTGATGGAGCAGCTTATCCATACCGCTTATACCAATTATATCTGCGCTGTATGAACTAAAAATATTATTAATATATTCCGACTGATCATTAAATATATCTTTGAATTTTTCCGGAAGATCAACTCCGGAATGAGTTGGAACGATAAGATTGTAAACCTTGATCTTATCACCCAGATCCTTTTTTATATCAGAAATTGCATCGGCATAATACTTTGCCATAGTTTCACCGCCGTAAAACGGTTCATATGCAACACCATTGTATACAAAGATACCCTCAACAGTTTCACCTTCATTATCCGGCGTGGGGTCGGATATTTCAGGGATAGGACCCTCATCTTTTTTGAGAGAACTGCTGCTTTCATCTTGTGATTCTTTAATTGAAATACTGTCATTTTTATTATCAGAAACTGAACTGTCCGAAGTGACCGAATTATTTGAATCAGAAATTGCTTTATTATCAGATAATTTATCTTTTAAACTGATTTGACATCCGGAAGCGGCTATACATGAAACAAGTGCAATAATCAGTAATACTACTTTTAGCTTGAATTTAAAAATCATTTATATAAACCTCCTTAAATAACCCAAGCAGATTATATCATAATTTTGAACATTATACAATCGCCGCAGGCGATTAAATTCCAAAATTTTAAATGTTCGCTACTTCATATTTGTTTTAACTAACATATCAGTCAAAAGACAATATCTTTTAAATTTCCGAAATTATTTTACACTAACTTGATGAATAATAATCATATAAGAAGAAAACTCTAATAAATTTCATTATAATTTGTTAAATGAAAAATATAATATTGAATTATATGAAAAAAAATGATATCATATTATAATACAGAAAAGAGGCGTTGCATTGATGAGAAAATGGATAATCCCTGAACTTGATAAAAATATGGTAAGAAACCTGACATCGGCATATGATTTGCCGGTTTTCACATCAATGCTGCTTACTATAAGAGGAATAACGAAAAAAGAAGATATAGAAAGATTTTTTTCGTATGAAAATAAACTTGATGATCCTATGTTGATCAAAGATATGGAAAAAGCAGTGAAAATAATAAAAAAGGCAGTAATGTCATATCAAAAAATCTGCATATATGGGGATTATGATTGTGATGGAGTTACAGCAACTGCAATTCTATATTCATATTTAAAATCTGTATTTGCAAATGTAGTATACTACATACCCGACAGGAATGCAGAAGGTTATGGGATGAATAAGCCGGCTGTTGATAAGCTTAAAAAAAATAATGTAAAATTGATAATAACAGTTGACAACGGTATATCCTCAATAGATGAAATAAACTATGCAAATTCACTTGGAATTGAAGTTGTTATAACAGATCATCATAAACCGCTTGATATAATGCCTAATGCCGCAGCAATAATTAATCCGCATAGATTGGATGAAACATACGAATTTAAGGATTATTGCGGCGCAGGACTTGTTTTGAAGCTGATAACGGCATTGGAAGGCAATGAATTGTTTATTATGGAAAACTATGCAGACCTTGCCGCAATAGGAACCGTTGCAGATATTGTTCCTCTTGAAAAGGAAAACAGAGATATTGTGAAGGCGGGACTGATTAATCTTGAAAACTCAGAACGTGCAGGAATAATAGAATTGATAGAACAATCATCTGTTTCAGAAATAAATGCAGCTTCCATAGGTTTCAAGATAGGACCGAGAATAAATGCCTCCGGAAGATTGGGTTCACCATATGACGCAGTGAAATTATTGCTTACAGAAGATCCGGACGTTGCCGAAAGACAAGCAAGAAAACTATGTGATCTGAATTCAAGAAGACAGGATATTGAAGGAGAAATAATCAAAAAAGTCACTGAAACTCTTGAAAATGATCCTCAGCTTTCAAATGATCGTGTACTTGTAATTTCCGGCGAAAACTGGAACCCCGGGGTAATAGGTATCGTTTCATCCAGAATTACAGAAAAATATGGAAAGCCGTCAATACTCATTTCTGAAAACGATAATATTTGTAAGGCATCAGGAAGAAGCATATCAGGATTTTCGCTGGTCGATGCTGTTTTTGCCTGTTCTGCCTTGCTTGAAAAATACGGCGGTCATCCGATGGCGGTCGGTTTTAGTATAAAGAAAGAAAATATAAAAGAATTTTCGAAAGCAATAAATGATTATGCAAATAATCTTGAATATATGCCATTGGCCCCTATAAAGCTTGATACAACGCTGAACCCGGAAGTTATTACATTGGATATGTTGGATCAGCTCAAAAAGTTTGAACCGTTCGGATGCGGAAATCCTAAGCCATTATTCGGGATTACAAAGGCTACCCTTGACAAAATTACGCCTGTAGGAGGAGGAAAGCATATCAAGCTTTCGCTTTCAAGGGGTAAGGCCAGATTGAATATGATGCAGTTTTTCACAACTGTCGAAGAGTTTCCGTATAATGAAGGCACTTTACTTGATATAGCATGCAACCTTGAGAAGAATAATTATCAGGGAAGAGATAATATATCATTTGTTATCAAGGACATCGAATTATCCAGCCAGATATTTGATAAAGAAAAGGCTATGTATGAAATACAGGATTATGAATTATATAAAAACGGGATTATGAAAAAGCATTTGAAAACAGAGCTTCCATCAAGAGATGATTTCAAAGCGGTTTATGTTTATTTAAAAAGAAACCAGAGGCCGCAATATAGTATAGATGCTTTGTCATATGATCTTGAATGTTTTTGCGGAAAGCTTGAAGAAAAAATAAAGCCTATAGGGATATTCAAGCTATTGATCATATTGGATATATTTAAGGAAGCTCGTCTGATTAACTATAAAAGAACAGCAGATATTCTATATATCGGGCTGAGAGAGGTTGTCGGAAAGGCTGATATGAGAGCATCGGGAATATTAAGAAAGTTAAAGGAGGATATAAAAAATGCCTGAGAAAACGAAGTATTATCAAGATTACCACGAACTTGTTGAGCTTATGAAAAACAGCGATCATAATTATAATCTTGAGCTGATAGATGAAGCATATAATTTTGCAAATGAAATGCACGGCGATCAGCGCAGAGCATCAGGCATACCATATATACTTCATCCTACAACGGTGGCCTGTATATTAGTAGAGCTTGGAATGGATTCTGAATCGATAGCGGCGGCGCTTTTACATGATGTTGTGGAGGATACTCCAGTAACACTTGAAGAAGTCACCAAAAAATTCGGTTCGCAGATTGCGATTCTGATCGACGGAGTCACGAAACTCGGAAAAATACCTTATTCTTCCAGAGAAGAACAGCAAGCGGAGAATATCAGAAAAATGCTGATAGCTATGTCAAATGATATTCGTGTAATCATAATAAAGCTGGCAGACCGTTTGCATAATATGAGGACAATTGAATGTATGAAGGAGCAGCATCGGAGAGATAAAGCTCTTGAAGTAATGGAGGTATATGCTCCGATAGCACACAGACTCGGTATCAGAGCAATAAAAGAGGAGCTTGAAGATCTTTCAATAAGATATCTTGATCCTGTGGGTTACTCAGAAATTGAAAAACAGCTTGAGATGAAAAGCAAAGATCGGCTTGATTTTGTTTCCGAGATAAAACAGCAGCTTTATGAAAGACTTAAAGATGAAATAACGAATGTATACATTGAAGGCAGGGTAAAAAGTATACACGGTATTTATAAAAAGACGTACATGAAGGGCAGAACAATGGATCAGATTTATGATATTTTTGCTGTTCGTGTTATAGTAGACAGTGTTGCGGATTGTTATAATGTGCTCGGTGTGGTCCATGATCTGTTCAAGCCTTTGCCAAACAGATTCAAGGATTATATTTCCACACCAAAGCCAAATATGTATCAGTCGCTGCATACTACAGTTATCGGAAAAGAAGGTATTCCTTTTGAGATACAGATCCGTACATGGGAGATGCATTATACCGCTGAATATGGTATTGCAGCCCATTGGAAATACAAAGAAGGAATTACAAAGAAAAACATTCTTGATGATCGTCTGGCATGGATAAGAAAAATGCTTGAAAACCAAAGTGATAATGATTCAACTGATATTGTAAGAACAATAAAAATGGATCTTGTGCCCGAGGAAGTATTTGTATTTACCCCAAAGGGAGATGTACTCAGCCTTCCGAACGGAGCTACAGTTATCGATGTTGCTTATGCAATCCACAGTGAAGTAGGAAATCGAATGATTGGAGCTAAGGTCGATAAAAGAATAGTGCCGATAGATTATAAGGTCAAAAATGGTGAGATCGTTGAGATCATGACAACAAAGGAAGAAAACGGAGGACCTAAGAGGGATTGGCTCAATATTGTCCGTACAAGTGAAGCAAGAAGTAAAATAAGATTATGGTTCAAGCGAGAAAAACGTGATGAAAATATTATCGAAGGAAAAGCACAGCTCGAAGCAGAATTCAGAAGGCTGAATATAAGTGTTCCGGAAAAAGATCTGGTTGAATTTCTTACAGATGTTATGCATAAACAAAACTGTAATTCGATTGATGATTTTTATGCTTCAATTGGCTACGGAGGAATACAGCTGTGGAGAATACTTCCAAGATTAAAAGAAGAATACTTCAAAAAATATACGGTAAACGACCAGCCGTCTGTGGTTGTAATTAAGGAACCTGTTCCCAAAAAGAAGGTCAGCAATGGCGTAAATATCGAAGGGCTTGATGATTGTCTGATAAAGTATTCAAGATGCTGTAATCCGTTGCCCGGAGATGAGATTATAGGGTTTATTACAAGGGGTTATGGTGTATCGATACATAAACGTTCATGTACGAACGTACCAAAGGATATTTCTAAAGCTGTAGAACCGGAAAGATGGGTAAAAGCAGAATGGGCTGATAGTATTGCAAATGAAACCTTTAAAGCAACACTTAGAATATCTGCAACGGACCGTACCGGACTTCTTGCCGATATTACAAATCAGCTGTTTGCAATGCATATCTTTATTCATAATCTGAATTCCAGAGAAGCAAAAAACGGCATTGCAATCGTTGAGGTAAGCGTCACGGTAAACGGTATTAATCACCTGAAAATGCTTATCAGCAGACTTAGCGGTATAAACGGTATTATATCGATAGGCAGAAGTTGAAATAAAAGAATCGGGGAAGAATAATGAAAGCAGTAATACAACGTGTTGCATCATGTGACGTGAAAGTTGACGGAAAAATAACAGGTGAAATAAACAGCGGTTTTTTGATACTTCTCGGTGTTGAAAAGAACGATACAAAAAATGATGCCGAAAAATTGAGTAAAAAAATATCCGGACTAAGGGTTTTTACAGATGAAAACGATAAAATGAATTTATCGCTTCTGGATACAGATGGTGAAGTGCTTGTCGTTTCAAATTTTACACTTTGCGGCGACTGCCGTCGTGGAAGAAGGCCTGATTTCTTTAATGCAGCACGTCCTGATATTGCAAAGCCGCTGTATGAATATTTTTGTGAGTGTATGAAAAAGAATGGTATAAAAAAAGTTGCGAGGGGCATATTTGGTGCAGATATGAAGGTAACACTGTTGAATGATGGTCCGGTAACAATAATAATTGATACAAAGGATCTTGCATGAGAAAATAGGAGAGTACTTAATGATAAAGATAAAAAAATTTCCTCTGGGTCAGCTTGAAGCAAATTGTTATTTTGTAAACGATGATGAGTCCGGTTATTCATTTGTGATTGATCCCGGTGATATGTCACCGGAACTTGAAAAAATGATCGGTGAAAATGGGGCACAGCGGCTGAAGTATATATTACTTACACACGGTCACTTTGATCATATAGGATATACTGCTTCACTTAAAGAAAAATATCCTGATGCAAAAATCGTAATTGGCCGTGAGGATAGTGCGTTTACGACAAATGATGCTCTGAATCTCGGATTATACTTCGGACTTGAATTAAAGCATTTCAGTGCGGATATAGAGGTCGCTGACGGTGATAAACTTGATTTCGGAAAATCTCAGATAAAGGTAATATCAACTCCGGGACATACAAAAGGCAGTGTATGCTATATTTTAGATAATAATGTATTCACAGGAGATACGCTTATGATGATGACAGGCGGAAGGACAGACTTTCCGACAGGGAGCAGTCATGATATGTTCTGTTCTATGAAAAAGCTTTATGAGCTTGATGGTGACTATAATCTGTACTGCGGTCACGGTGAAAATACAAACCTTGATTTCGAGAGAAACAATAATATTTTCATGAGGAATTTTGAAGATGACGATATATATTGTTAACCACAGTTTCCATTATGAAATGGAAAATCTTGTCCGTATGTTTTTTCCGAACGAAAAGATATCAGTCGTTCAGGGAGATATCATAGAAGAGAATTCGTCATATATTATTACCAGATTATACCATAAAGGTAACAATATAGTTGTAAGTGCAAAGCTGTGTTTCGGTGATTATCATAAAGAAGCCTCAGAGAGTGTGTCTTTCTGTGAGGATGAAGAAAAAGAAACTGAAAGAACGATGGCTGTTGTATTATACAGACTTCTGTCTGAAATGACCGGTATTAAACAGCCTTGGGGGATACTGACAGGTGTACGTCCTATAAAGCTTTTCAGACGTTTAACTGAAAAGTACGGTGAAACAGGGGCAAAAGCTTACTTTACGGATAGATTGCTTGTTTCTGACGAAAAAACCAATCTTAGCTCTTTAACAGAAAAATATGAAAGAAACATTTTGTCACTAAGCCGTGACGAATCATGCAGTCTGTATGTTTCTATACCATTCTGTCCGACAAGATGCTCATACTGTTCGTTTGTATCACAAACAATAGAGAGAGCAAAAAATCTTGTTCAGCCATATCTTGAGCTTCTTTGCAAAGAACTTGAATACACAGCTGAAATTATCAAAAAAAAGAAGCTGAGGCTTGAAAGTGTATATATCGGCGGAGGAACTCCAACAACCCTTAACAGTATACAGCTTGATACTCTTATTTCAGTTATAAGGAATAACTTTGATTTATCTTTGTGCCGGGAATTTACGATTGAAGCAGGCAGACCGGATACAATAACCGAAGAAAAACTTCTTGCTATCAGAAACGGCGGAGTTGACAGGATAAGTATTAATCCACAGACACTCAATGATCATGTACTTGAGGTAATCGGAAGGAAGCATAATTCTGCTCAGACGTTTGAAGCTTACGAGTTAGCCCGTAATCTTGGATTTGATCATATAAATATGGATCTCATAGCCGGACTGCCAACTGATACGACAGAAAGCTATCGCTCGACACTTGATAAGATATGCGAACTTGATCCCGAGAGTATTACTGTACATACACTTGCTTTAAAGCGTTCTTCAAAGCTTACATTGCAGGGCAGCGGAGTAACAGATGAATCAGGAAAAGCAGCATATGAAATGCTTGCTTACGGCGAAAAAAAGCTTACAAAATCCGGATATATTCCTTATTATCTTTACCGTCAATCACGCATGGAAGGTAATCTTGAAAATGTTGGTTGGTCAAAAAAAGGCTATGAAGGAATATATAATGTATTTGTTATGGATGAAACGCATACAATTATTGGATGCGGAGCAGGTGCTGTTACTAAGCTTAAAGTTCCCGGACGTGATTCACTGACAAGAATATTTAATTATAAATATCCATATGAATATATAAACGGCTTTGATGAAATGCTCAAAAGAAAGGATCAGGTGAGAACGTTCTATGATGAATTATCTTAATACCTACAGGAGATATGCTTGTGATATTAACAGGGTAAACAGAGAAGCTTTGAATGATCCGGAAGGCTTTGTGTGTATGACGGAAAATGTGTTCCGTTATGATCTTGGTCTTATTGCGGAACAGGTTCTGAATACACCGGCAAAGCGTCATGTAATACTTCTTTCAGGGCCTTCAAGCAGCGGAAAAACTACATCCGCGCTGAAACTTTCTGATGAATTCGGCAGACACGGAGTGGATGTGAATCATATTTCCATGGATGATTTTTATCTTGGCAAGGACTTCGTAAAAAAATTACCTGACGGAAAACCTGATTTTGAGTCTGTTGACGCTCTTGATATTCCTATGATCAAGCAGACAATTACCGATCTTACGGAAAAAGGTGAAGCAATAATACCTCAATACGATTTCGGATGCAGTGCGAGAAAAACAGAAACCAAGCATATAAGTACTTCCGGTGATTCAGTGATTATTATCGAAGGTATTCATGCATTGAACCCGATATTCAGTGAGGGAATGTCAAAGGAAAGCGTAATGAAAATATATGTCAGTGTAAAGCAGGGAATAAAGGAAAATGAAGATTATGTACTGACAAACAGAGAAATACGTTTTATCCGCCGGCTTATAAGAGATCGTAACTTCCGCAATACAGAACCTGAATATCTGTTAATACTATGGGACAGTATAGTTGATGGTGAAATGAAGTATATTCGTCCTTATAGATATACAAGCGATTTTACTATAAATTCTATTCACATTTATGAGCCTTGTGTTTTCAGGAATATCGCGCTTGAAACATTGAAAAATATTAAATGTGATGAAAAATATCGTTCATTCATAAATAAACTTATTACTTCACTGGAACGTTTTCAAAGCATAGATAGTAGATTTGTTCCTGACGATTCATTGATTCGTGAATTCATCGGCGGAGGATGCTACAGTTATTGATAAATTTTTAGAAAAATACCTTTATATCCGAAAAATATTGAAAAATCCTTGAAGAATCGGAATAAAGATGGTATAATCTATTCATTGTAAAATTAGTGTGTAAAGGAGTATAAAGCTATGGGTATTTTTGAAGACGTATTGCTTAATGCCAGATCAGCAGTAGATAATGTTGGTAAAAAAGCAGGTAAGGTGATAGACATTTCTAAATTGAGAATTGCCTCTGCTGATATTAAGTCAGAAATAAACAGGAAGTATCAGATACTTGGACGTGTAGTATATGAAGAGGCTGTAAGCTCAAAGGATTATTCGGTTAATAAAAATGATCTTATTTCAAAAATAGGCGAGCTTAAAAAGGAACTGGAATCCGTTCAGGAGCTTATTGCTCAGAATAGCAATAAGGTAAAGTGTATAGCATGTGGAACTTATAATTCTCAGAAAGCTGTTTTCTGCAGCAAGTGCGGAGAAAAACTTGATTTTTCTGAAGAAGAGCATATGCCTACAGACGATATGATAGATTTTACAGAGGACAATTTTGAAGACGACGATCTCCTTTAATGATTGATTTTTGCTTTTCCGAAAGGATGTGCTTTAGTGGAAAATAGGAAAAAGGGAAAATCTCAATCATTTCTTAAGGGTGCAGCTATACTTGGGTCCAGTATGGTTATCGTGCGTTTGATGGGAATGGTATATAAGATACTGCTGTCAGGAATGTACGGAGGTGTGGGAACGGGTCTATTCAATTCTGCTTATGCATTGTATAATCCGTTGTTCATGCTGTCAACAGCAGGATTCCCTATCGCGATTTCCAGAACAGTATCTGAAAGTATAGCCAAAAAACGATATAGAGATGTCAGACAGATACATAAACTGTCTGTGCCGATATTTGTTATTGCTGGTTTGCTGTGCTTTCTTGCTATGGTTATCGGAAGCTTTATATATGTTCGTGTGATAAATGCTCAGAATGCGATATTTGCGCTTTTGTGCTTGTCGCCGACGATATTTTTCGGATGTCTTATGTCAATCTACAGAGGATATTTCGAAGGTATGCGAAATATGACTCCGACAGCTATTTCTGAAATAATAGAGGCATCGTGCAAGCTTTTTCTTGGATTTACAGCTTCTTTGATCACTATGAAGCTGTGTATGAGTGAGTATAATAGAAGCGGATATGTTCTTGGTGTAAAATGTGCCAGTGAAGCAGAGGCTAATGCGGCCACAATACCGGTTGCGATAGGTGCAGCTATTATAGGTATTACTTTAGGTTCGTTCTTCGGTTTCCTGTTTTTGTTTATCAGATACAAGAAGGGCGGCGATGGTATTACAGCTGCTGATCTGAGATCTTCACCGCCTCCGAGAGGAAACGGTGTGATTATCAGAACATTGGTCAGAACCGCTATCCCGATAGGTCTTGGATCTATTGTAATGAGTCTTGCCGATATGATAGACTCCACACTTGTGCAGAGAAGAATATATCATATAATGGAAACAAATCCTGATGCACTTGTGAATGTATATGGTTCTCTTATACCTGACGAAGTATTGACATCAAACAGTACCCATACGTATTTGTATGGCTGTTATGGTATTGCGTTGACGCTTATGATGCTTGTAACAGCGGTCACACAGGTGTTCGGCACAACTGCCTTGCCCTCTGTGACCGCCGCATGGACAAGCCGTGATAAGAATAAACTGAAAGCTAATATGGAAACAGTTATCAGGGTAACGGTATTGATAACAATTCCATCTGGAATCGGAATGTCTGTTCTTGCAGAACCGCTGTTATCATTGATATACAGCAGTCCTAATGTCGCTAATGAAGTTGCAATAGGATCTAAGGTCCTCGCCGTAATGGGAATATCTGTAATATTTATTGCAATAAGTACACCGCTTTGCAGTATGCTTCAGGCAGTCGGAAGAATGGATGTTCCTCTGAAACTGTTTGTGATCGGATTGATAATGAAAATTGTTGTCAATTATATATTGGTAGGTATTCCTGAAATAAATATACAGGGTGCAAATGTGGGTTCAATCGTTTGTTATGGTTTTGTAAATGTTGCGGCTATGTTTGTGTTATGCCGTGAAACAAAGATCACTCCTGATTTTGTATCTATACTGATAAAACCTTTGATCGCATCAATTGCATCTGGTTTGGCTGCTTATTTCTCGGAAATACTGTTTGACTTTTTCCTTATTCAGAAGATTGCAACTCTTTTTGCTATCATTACTGCAATTGTAGTATATGTAATTGTGCTGCTGCTGATAAAAGCAATTAAAAGAGAAGATATTGTCCAGATGCCAAAAGGAAATAAAATTGTAAAAGTACTTGAAAAACACAAACTTATAAGGTAAAATAGTATGTGATGCTGTGGATGATTAGGTTCTTGTGGTAAATTAACTCAAGGTAATCCGGCGGCTTCACTTTACTTGCACTGTGCAATTCTTTCAAAGGAGAGAAACTATTGGATTTTAAAGTAAAGGAAAAGTATGATATAAACGATTTGATACAAATTGTCAGAATTCTCCGTTCACCCGATGGGTGTCCGTGGGATAAGGTTCAGACTCATGAATCAATACGAAAAGATTTTATTGAAGAAGTATATGAAGCGGTCGATGCGATAGATAATAAGGATGTACTTCATCTTCGAGAAGAACTGGGAGATGTATTGCTTCAGGTGGTGTTTCATTCGGTTATTGAAACAGAAAATAATAATTTTTCATTTGAAGATGTTGCTGATGAAATAAGTAAAAAGATGATAATCCGACATCCTCATGTATTTGGTGATGTTACAGCAGATACGACAGAACAGGTTCTTAGAAACTGGGATGAGATAAAGATGAAGACTCATTCACAGAAGGATATTTCCGAAGCAATGAATAGTGTTTCAAAAACACTTCCATCGCTTATGCGCGCAGAGAAGCTTCAGAAAAAAGCAAAACGCGGCGGAATATGCAAGGAGAAAACGACAGATATAATCTCTGAGATAAAAGACAGACTTGACGCCGTGGAAAATTCGTCAGATGAACTCAGGGAGACTGTTATTGGTGAATTGCTATTTTCTGTCGTAAAATTGTCATCAAATTATAATGTTGACAGTGAACAGTCGCTGTATAATGCCTGCAACAGCTTTACGGATCATTTCAGAGCGTATGAAGCTGCTGCTCAAAAAAATGGCATTGATATACAGGATTCGGATACGAAAGTAACGAATCAGCTATGGAAAGAAATTCCAAATCATAAAATTGGGGGAAATTCAAAATGAACAAAACTGAACTTATTAACGAAGTAGCTGCAAAAGCAGAGATCTCAAAGAAGGACGCTGAAAAAGCTGTTACTGCAGTAATTGATACGATTGTTGAGCAGGTGACAGAAGGAAATGATGTTCGTATCGTTGGCTTTGGAACTTTTGAACGTCGTGAGAGAAAGGAAAGAACAGGCTGCGATCCTCGTACAAATGAAAAGATAACAATACCAGCATCTAAGGTTCCTGCTTTCAAAGCTGGCAAAGCATTTAAGGATGCTGTAGACAAATGATATAGTTTTAGCTGAAAGCCGGTCAAAATGACCGGTTTTCGTTTTTGTAAAAGGAGAATATTAGATGAGATTAGATAAATACCTTAAAATATCAAGAATAATAAAGCGAAGAACAGTAGCAAATGAAGCATGTGATGCCGGTCGTGTGATTGTTAATGGAAAAACGGCCAGAGCTTCCTATGATGTTAAAGTTGGAGATATAATAGAGATTGTATTGGGTGCTCATCCGATAAAAGCAGAAATTTTAAGTATTAATGAGTTTGCAAAAAAAGATGAGGCTGCACTTATGTACAGGATAATAACTGAACAGGAATAAAAGCTATAAACTCCGCATACATAAATAATAAACTATATTTTGTAAGCAGGAGGCTAAAGCTTATGGCGTCAGATAATCTTTCGGTCAGAAAAACGCATAACCTCATACTTGAAAATCGAAATATTCTGAATATTACAGGTGTAACAGAGGTAAGTGTGTTTGATGAAGAAAAGATAACAATAATAACAGAGATAGGAGAAATGAATATTGTAGGATATGATCTTCATATAAACGAATTCAGCCATGAAACGGGAGATTTGAATATTGACGGTGAAATTCAATCATTAAGCTACACTGATACGGCTAAAAAAGAAGGCGGATTTTTCGGACGATTATTCAGATAGGGAGTGGTTTTATTGCAGCTGACAACACAGCAGCAGACAGCTGCGTTTTTATGGGCTTTTCTCCTTGGATTAGGAATATCGGTATTATATACTGCAATATCCATTATAAGAACATTGTCAACTCCGTCAAAAATACAATTGTTTATAAGCGATACGTTGTTTATGATAATTGTATCCTTGTTGAATGTAATATTTTCAATATCACAGACTGAAGGGAAGATCAGATTCTATGTAATAGCTGCTGAACTTATAAGTTTTATAATATGGTATATATCAGTTCACCGACCACTGATAGGGTTGATCAAGTGTTTGTATAACCATTTATATTCCAAATGTGAGCTTTTAAAAAGAAAACTAATAGTACTATTTATTAATAAAACCAGAGAAATAGTATTTGTATTAAAAAAATCCTTTAAACAGAAAAAAATTTAAAAACCATGTCGATTTTTCTTGCAATGATACTATGGAATGTTGTATAATAGTCGTGTTGATTAATTAAAGAATATAAACAAGGAGGGAAGATTATGAATTCTGATACAATTCATCGAAGTAAAAAAACTCGTAAGGCAAAAAAGAGTAAGAATTATTTGTTGTATATTGTACTTGTAGTCATAACTCTCTATGTTTTATATATGATAGTTGATCAACAGATCAAAATCAATAACGCTAAGTCCGAGCTTGCAAAAGTGGATAAGGTTATTTTTATTCAGGAAGAAAAAAATAAGGAACTGAAAAAAGTGGCTGATGCTGTAAAAAATAACGATGAGAAATCATATGCAAGTTATGTGGAAAGAATAGCAAGAGAAGATTTGGATTATGTAAAAAACGGTGAAGTTGTATTTATTAACATAGCCGGAGATTGAGAGGAGCAAGCATATTTAATATGGATCTTGAAGTAGGAATGATAATTGAAGGAAAGGTAACCGGTATTACAAAATTCGGTGCCTTTGTTGATCTTGAAGGCGGTAAAACCGGTATGGTACATATATCAGAGGTTGCTCCGACATATGTTAACGATATCAAGGATTATCTCACAGAGGGTCAGACTGTAAAGGTAAAAGTAATAACGATCAACGAAGATGGAAAAATCAGTCTTTCTATCAAAAAAGCAATGCCCCCCCAGCGTAAGCCGTCAAATCAGCAAGGATGGAATACATCAACTTCAAAACAGCCGTCAAATCCTCGTCCCGGTAATTATGAATGGCAGCCGCCAAAAAAGAATGAATCGGCAAGCTTTGAGGATATGCTTTCAAAGTTTAAACAGGCAAGCGATGAGAAAATGTCGGATCTGAAAAGGATGGAATCCAAAAGAGGCGGATATTCAAGAAGAGGAAATTCGCAGAAATAATGACAGCTTTTATCGGAGAGTGTATGCTCTCCGATTTTTTTGAAAGGAAATAATATGATAATTGTTAATGCAGAAATTCATACAATGGATAAGCTATGCAGCGTTATAAAAAACGGTTTTTTAGAAATATTTGAAGGAAAGATCATAGGAATCGGCGATATGAAAAGCCTTCGTGAAAATAAAGAAACTATGATTGACATGAAAGGGAAACGAGTATATCCTGGATTTATAGATGCGCATAATCATCTGGGAATGTTTGAGGATTCACTTACATTTGAAGGTGATGACGGTAATGAAGATACTGATCCGGTTACACCGCAGCTACGGGCTTTAGATGGAACGAACCCTTTTGACAGATATTATAGTGAAGCTTTGCGTTCCGGAGTAACTACTGTTTTGATAAGTCCCGGTAGTACTAATCCGGTTGCAGGTCAGATAGCAGCAATAAAAACTTACGGTAAAAGAATAGATAATATGATAATAAAAGCTCCTGCAGCAATAAAATTTGCTTTAGGAGAAAATCCTAAATCAGTATATAATGATAAGGAACAGATGCCTGTCACAAGAATGGCAATAACTGCGCTTATCAGAGAAACATTGTATAAAGCTAAAAAATACTTTACTGATAAGCAAAACTATGAGAATGATCCCGTAAACTTCGATGAACCCGAATTTGATATAAAGTATGAATCTTTTATACCACTGTTCAAAGGAGAAATACCTGCCCATTTTCATACGCACAGAGCAGATGATATTTTTACCGCTATCAGGATATGTGAGGAATTCAATATAAAATGTGTAATTGTACACGGTACTGACGCTCATTTGATAACCGATGAAATAAAGAATCATTGTATCGGCGTATTATCCGGACCATTTCTGACAGACAGAAGTAAGCCTGAACTTAAAAATCTGACTCCAGAATCTCCTGGAATTATAAGTAGAACTGTGCCTACAGCAATAATAACTGATCATCCCGAAACACCAGTGCAGTATCTTACACTCTGTGCAGCTGTAGCTGTGCGCGAAGGAATGGACAGAACATTGGCGTTAAAAGCTATCACCTCCTGTGCCGCAGAAATATGCGGTATTTCAGACAGAGTAGGTTCACTTGAGGTAGGAAAGGATGCCGATGCGGTTGTGTTTGACGGTGATCCCCTGAATATTATGAATAGGCCTGAATCAGTGATTATAAACGGAGTTTTTGTATAAATATTTTCATTGTTACATTTCAATAAAATCAATTCATAAAATTTTACCATATTTTTTATAAAAACTATTCCATTTTTTGTTTATAAGTGTTATAATATAGACAATCTCAGATATGAGAAGTTCCCACTATAAGGAGGATTGTCTTATGAAGTACAACATTATTGGCAGAAAAGTAAATCTGAAGGATAACTTTAAGGAGCGTGTTTACAAAAAGCTCGGAAAATTTGAGAAGATTTATTCTGATGATGCGGAAGCAACTGTTACCGTAACGCTTGAAAAAAATCGTCAGACTGTTGAGGTCACGATTCGTGATGACAGTATGATGTACAGAGCAGAAAGTACAGCACTTGAGATGAATGATGCACTTGATGCAGTTGTTGATATATTAGGAGGTCAGATTCGTAAAAATAAAACAAAGCTTAGTAAGAAGCTTAAGTCTGATTCTTTAGATAGTTATTTTGCTGAAGAATCTGATACAGAAGATTTATTGGAGGAGGATTATACAGTTGTCCGTACAAAGACATTCTCTGTAAAGCCTCTCAGCGTTGAGGAAGCAATTCTTCAAATGAATCTTATCGGACATGAATTCTTTATGTTCCGCAATGCAATTACTAACGAAATAAACGTTGTATATAAACGTAAAAATGGAAAGTACGGGTTGTTGGAGCCTGAAAATTGAATAGAACAGTGATTTGGACCGCCTTGCATAGCAGGGCGGTTTTGTTATGAGAACATGACCTATGACGAATAAGCTGTTT
>CACYDC010000027.1 GCA_902773025.1 uncultured Ruminococcus sp. | reverse complement strand
CAGCCCCAGTACGAGCAGCCGCAGTACGAGCAGCCGCAATATCAGCAGCCACAGTACGAGCAGCCTCAATATCAGCAGCCCCAGTACGAACAGCCGCAGTATGAGCAGCCCCAGTACGAGCAGCCGCAGTATGAACAGCCGCAGTATGAACAGCCGCAATATCAGCAGCAAAGTTCCGCCGAACCCGAACAGCCTCAGCCTCAGCCTCAGCCGGACCCGGAACCGGAACCAACGCCGGAACCGCCAAAGCCAGCTGCTCCAGCATTTGACTCCAAGAGCTTTGTCTTTAAGAAAAAAGGCCAGGACGACGAGGAGGACGGCGATGAAAATCAGGCTGCCGAAGAGAAGCCTAAATCAATCAAGGAATGGATAGACAAAATCAGAGATACAAAAGATTATACCTATAATTTCGATCAGAATGATTTTTCTGCGCACAAAACGCATTGTATACTTGCCGCGTTGGGTATTACGTTCTGGGTACCGTATGCCTTCTGCTCAAATTGTCAATCTGCCAGATATTATGCAAATCAGGGGCTTCTGACTCTTATCATAGAAGCAGTATTTGGTTCTATCTATGCGCTTTTCCTGAATATAGTAAGCATAGGCTTTTCAGTGTATTCCCTCGAAGGAAGTCATCTTTCTATCGGCGGATGGATCGTGATCTTTTTGCTTACCGTCGTATGCTTTGCTTTGCCGGGATTCATCGTCTATAACAGCATACAAAATATTAAGGCCGGGAAGATAAAAGATATTCCCTTCCTCGGCAAACTCAGACTTATAGCATGATAACAGTTCAGCACCGCAAAAGCGGTGCTGGTTTTCTTTTATATAATTATATAATGTTTTCAGAATGTGAAAAAATCATCTTTAAGTCAGGATGTTCCTTATGCAGCCGCCTGAGCGTGATCAATACGGACAGATAATCGTCAGGATAGAATGTCTTCGATAACAGCTTATCAGACGGAGTAAGCTTTTCTTCAACCGCCTGTATATTTACAGATGCATCTGCAGCAATAAATATGTTTTTTTCACTGAGATAATAACCCGCCATAGCCTTCGCATAACCGCTCAGATCTACCGCCAGAATACTGCCATCGCCCAAAACATCATAAACCCATTTAAAATAATCCTTAAGAAATGTTGTACCCTTAAATATTCCGGCAGCGCTTTTTTTGATATCATCGTCTGCTAAAGTATTCTTTATCAGACCGTCAGCCGGGTCTGAAAGCATATGGACAGCAAGAACCTTTGCTGTGGATATCAGCTCATATCTCGGAAGCATCCGTAAACCGCCGCAGCAGTCCGGTGTACATTGTGTCAGCAAAACCTTCTTTATTATAACAGGGTCATTTCCCTCCGCTTCAAGCTGTGCGCATATCTCATCGGAACTGTTAAATATCAATTTGCGCTTCGTCAGAAGCTTCGCAAAAACAGCCGGATTTTTTTTAATAAGTCCGCTGCATCCGGTATTTATCAGTATATTTCCATATTTTTTGTGTTCAAGTCTGAAAACATTGACCGGCAAAAGCTTTTTACCGATATCACAGTTCCTGTATAATTCTGAAAAATCAAATTCCTCTTTTCCGCAGATATATCTTGAAAAACTAATAATTCTGTCCATTCACCCTACTCCCTTTTGTCATGCTCCGACAAACAGCTTACCTTATAATAAATCCTATAAAAGCATACTAAATATAATTTTATAATATAAGCAAAAAAAGTCAATAGATTTTTTGCTTTTTGAGTGTAATAATTTAGTATTTTTTTAAATAACTGTTGAAAATCTATTAATTTTTTGATATTATTAGTATGGTATTTTTTATTTACCACAAATATTTAGATCAGGAGAGAACAAATATGTCTGAACATTTTTCGCTCAGAAAACGGCTGATTGCTTTGCTCGCCGCTTCTGCGATTTTCGTGACCCTCCCGTTATCGGGATGTAATTTACTTGATAAAGATTCATCGGATACATCAAAAAAAGATTCCGAAACCGCAAGCGGTGAAGAAACAACCAAATTCGGAGATAATATCGTTGTAAAATCCAAAAATTATAAAGTAAGCTACCCTGTTATGGAATATCTTTTTAATTATATGTTCCAAAGCTACTGCAGTACCTACGACCCAAACTCAATTGGTCTGGATACGTCAAAGGATCTGAAAACACAGACTTATCCTTATGACACAAGCATGACCTGGCATGATTATTTTATAGGTATTACCAAGAATTCACTCACTTCTATCCTGGTCTTTGCAGAAGGAGCAAAGGCTAACAATCTGAAACTCACAGAAGCAGATGAAAGCTCTCTTAATTCAGAGTTCAGTCTGATGGAAGCCAAAGCTAATGAATCAAGTATGTCGCTTGAAAGCTACATTGCCAAAACCTACGGTGAAGATGTCACCAAAGCGGATGTTGAAGAAATACAGCGTATTACTATCTTGTCACGTAATTATTATAACTACCTCAAAGAGAATTTCAAGTATACAGCCGATAATTACGAAAAGGAATATAAAGATAATCCCAATACATATAATAAAGCTGATTTTGTTATGTATTCTTTCCCCTATACAGACAGTACCTCAGATGAAGAAAAAGCAAAGCTTAAGGAAAACGCTCAGGCGCTTGCAACTTCAAAAAACAAAAAAGAATTCCAGACTTATGTAACAAAATATCTTAACGATAATCCGTCAATTGTATCATTGCCTTCATCGGAAAGCTCAATTACAGAAGCAGAATTCAAAAGCGCAGTCGATACTGCTGTCAATAAGACAGAATACAAAGCTATACCGTACAATGAAAGTACCGAAAGTCTGAAGTGGATCTTCGATAAGGAAAGAAAAGCTAACGATGTTCTTTTCATTGACGAGGGCAGCGCATACTCTGCTATTCTTGTCACAAAGCCCTTGTACCGCAATGAAAATCTCACGAGAAATGTTCGTCATATTCTTGTTTCTGCTTCCGCAGGAAGCGATGAAGAAACCATCAAAAAAGCTAAGGAATCCGCAGAAAAAATCCTTGCAGAATGGAAATCCGGCGAAGCTACTGAGGAATCGTTTGACGAGCTTGCCAAAAAATATTCTGAAGATCCCGGTTCAAAGTCAAAAGGCGGTTTATATAAAAACGTCAAAACCGGACAGATGGTTTCAGAATTTGAAGACTGGCTGTTCAACAAAGGACGCAAGGTCGGAGATACAGGCATAGTTAAGACTACTTACGGATATCATATAATGTTCTATTCCGGCGAGGGCCTTCAGGAGTGGCAGACAGCTGTTGACTCGGCGCTGAGAGAAAAAGATGCAGAGAATAAATATAACGAACTTGCAAAAGATTACAAAGTAGAATTCGATGATGATACCATCAAAAAGATGACGCTGAAGATCAACAAAACAGAAACCTCGGTTTCAGACTGATCCTTCATAAAATTCCGGAAATCAAAACAAATATTTCTGCTTTCGGACATGGCATAAGCCGTGTCCGTTGCTGTATAACCGCAATACAAAATTATTTTAATAAATATAACGAGGGGTGTGTTTTCTATGTACGATCAGCTAAAAAAAATCATTGAGGACAGTAACAACATTGTATTTTTCGGCGGCGCCGGGGTATCAACCGAAAGCGGTATCCCGGACTTCCGCAGCACAGACGGACTTTATAATCAAAAGTACAAATTTCCGCCTGAAACAATACTCAGTCACAGCTTCTTTATAACAAAAACCAGAGACTTCTATGATTTTTACCGTGATAAAATGATATGTACATCAGCAAAGCCTAATAAGGCGCATTATGCCCTGGCTGAGCTTGAAAAGCAGGGCAAGCTCAAGGCTGTAGTCACTCAGAACATTGATGGTCTTCATCAGCTTGCCGGCAGCAAAAAAGTATATGAGCTTCACGGTTCGGTTTTGCGTAATTATTGCATGAAATGCCGCAAATTCTATGATATTTCTGCCGTAACTGAAAGCACTGATATCCCAAAATGCAGCTGCGGCGGTACCATCAAGCCTGATGTTGTTTTATATGAAGAAGGCCTTGATGATAATACTGTCAGAAAAGCGGTAAATGCGATAAGCAAAGCAGACGTACTTATTATCGGCGGGACATCTCTTAATGTTTATCCTGCTGCCGGATTTCTGAATTACTTCAACGGCAGCAAAATTGTCCTTCTTAATAAATCAGAAACTTCATACGACAAATATGCAGATATTGTTATACGTGATCCTATTGGGCAGGTACTCGGTGAAGTAGTTCAATGCTAAAAATAAACTATTAAAAAAGTCAGTGGCATCGCAAGAAACCACTGACTTTTTAGATATGTTGAGGCGTAGTGACCCAACAGACTGATGAACGTTACCCCAAAGCAACATTTATTAATCGATTTTTTCAAAACGGGGAATCTGCTTTCCGTCAACATCTACGTACTGATAGAATATGGCAGAAGGTCTTGCCCATACCTTACCTTCGCCGCCTGCCTCTTTATATATAACAAGCTCCTCCGACGTTTCACTGTCCTTTGCAAGGCATATAAATTCATATTCGCCGCCCTTGAAGTGACGATATTTTCCGGGCGCGCCGACCTCAGGCAATGGCTTTACCTCTTCAGAGATTTCCGTTTTTTCTTCAGCAGTCTGGAATTCACCCGTTATCGGGGCTGCCTGTGCGGAATTTTCCGGATATTCCGGAACATCACCATTAGTCAGAACCAATACCCTTGTGCCATGTGCGGGAATCTTTATATTCACATAGTTTCCGTTTACATCGTAAACTGTCTGCCCATCATAAACATCATACAGCTTTGCGCCGCCATCGGTATTGAACCCAAGTTCAAAATTGCTGTCTGAGAGATTTACCGCTATATAAATCGTCTGATCTTCAAATTTCCTCTTGAAAACCAACTGTTCATTTCTGATCACCGTATTTTCAAAGCTTCCGTATTGCAATGCCTTGTACTTTCTGCGTATCGCGCCTAATCGGCAAACATGACGGTACAGTTCATTATCAACTATATCCTTTACGTCTACACATGGACGAAGCGGATAATCATGGTCTGTATTATTCTTCTGACCTTCAATTCCCCATTCACTGCCATAATATACCGCAGGTACACCGGGCATGAAGTATTCCACTGTATAGCAGTTTTTAATGCTTTCCTTTTCACGCACAGTACTGCCTATACGATTAACGTCATGATTATCTACAAAATTGTAAGTATATATATTATGATATATTCCGCCGTTTGCAAACTGACGGTTCAGTGAATGCGCAATCTCAAAATAGTTGTGATCGTTATGTGAGGAATATATCCCCTTATAACATTCATAATTCGTGCATGAGTCAAGAAGATCATGATTTGCAAGCCGCGCGTAATCACCATGAATGATCTCTCCCATAAGCCAGAACTGACTGTCCCTGCTCTTGCAAAAATGCTTCAGCTCCCTGAGAAAATCCTGATCCATACAATATGCTACGTCCAGACGCAGGCCGTCTATCTTGAATTTGTCCATCCACATTGCTACCGCGTCAAATATATGCTTTTTAACTTCAGGATGTCTTAGATTAAGCTTTACCAGATCATAATTTCCTTCCCAGCCTTCATACCAGAACGGATCGCCCCACGGACTGTTTCCTCCGAAGTTAAGATTCTGAAACCATGAACAGTAAGGAGAACCCTGTTTCTTTTCCTGAATATCCCTGAAAGCCCAAAATCCTCTTCCTACATGGTTAAAAACACCATCAAGAACCACTCTGATACCATTTTCATGAAGTTTATTGCAAATATGAGCAAAGCTTTCATTATCTCCAAGGCGGTTATCTATATGATAATAATCATTTGTGTCATAGCCGTGTGTAGTAGACATAAATACAGGTCCAAAGTATACTGCATTAACGTTCATTTCCTTGAGATGAGGAATAAAGTCGATAACCTTATCCAGACGATAAGCAAGCTTGCCGTCATTGATCCTCGGCGGACCGCAAAATCCCAGCGGATAGATATGATAAAAAACTGATTCATTTACCCAATACATTATAGTCTTTCCCTTCTTGTCAAAAAATCGTCATCAATTATTACAGACGACTTTCATAGTATAGCATATTTGAACAAGAATTGCAATAGTTTTTTTATTTTTTTATAACAAATAACTAATTAAAATGACAATTAAAACGACCCGAAGAAAACTTAATTTCTTTAGGTCGTTCATTTTCTACAGCAAAGCTGTATGCGTCGTATTATTTAACTCAAAAACTGTGTCACAAACTCCACAGACCTCTGTAGCCCGTAACAAAGTTTGCACCAAAGCATATCTCGAAAAAGCCTTCTATATTAGAATAAGTATTACTTTCAAGATCAGCCTTGATCGAATCAGCTGTAACAATTCTGACCGGAACATCCTGCTCAGCAGGAAGATCGGAATTATTCAGCACTCTGAGAGCGTAATCTACCATAGCATACGCTGTCCATTCATAACTTTGAGCTACAAGCATCTCGAGCTTTCCGTTTTCAGCAGCATCAAAAGCCGCCGTACTTCCGCCTGTGGAAATAATGCTGATCTTCTTTCCGGACTGTTCCACACCGCTGATTGCATCACTTATCAATGCATCATCAAGAACAATAATATAATTCAGATTCGGATCATTTTCAATTGCCTGCTTTATCTTGACTGCAAGCCCGTTGCCTATCTCAATAGACGAACCGCTCAGAACCGTACAGTATCCTGATGAAACATATTTTATAAATTCATCAGTAAAACCCTTGTAAATTGAACTTGAAAGAATAGAATCAGAATTGTTTATTGCCAGCGCATTTACTTTGCCTTTGTTTTTTGATATTGACCAATCTGCAAGAAGCTTACCTGCAAGCTGATAATTTATAGGAATAGTATAATCAACATAATGATCCTTTTCTTCCTTGCCTACATTTCCTGCCGAAAGCACTTTTATTCCGTTAGCCTGTGTCTTTTCAATATCTGTGGCAATATTATCCTTATTTATATCGCCGTACATAAGAACTATGTCACTGTTTTTCACCGCATTATCAAGCTGCTGTGAAAAATATGTCACTGTCCCGTCCGATTCGTCTGCTATTACATTTTTGAAGCCTGCCGATTTTGCTGCGCTGATAAACTGCTGAGAAACAAGCTGTGTAAATGTATAATTTGAATTATCAGAAATAAGAGTAACTGTCTTTCCGTTTGAAATCTCATTTGCAGAAATAGCCTCAGAAGTTGATGTAAACTCCGGTATATCCTTATACTTATTTATAAATGAATTGATCTCGCTTAGTTGAGCTGTCGTAATCTCAGCCTTGGATTCTACAGCACTTATATCTTTGACTTCTTCCCTGCTCGACTCCTGCACATCCTCAGATTCCTCAGACTGCTGAGTTTCGTTTTTAGTATTTTTTTTATTATTATCATTATCGTCACCGCATGCCGACATAACTGCTGCTGAAGCAACAAGAAACAATGCCAGTACTAAAGCTGTGAATTTTTTCATATTTCCCTCCGAATTATATTCTGACAGATCTTTCAAGATAAACCTGATGCCAAGCCTGCCCAAATTATTCAATGCTACGTTCTATATTATACTTCTATAGAATCACACTGTCAACAAGTATTTTTGCCGTATTTCCGGGAAAAATAACAAAGTTTTTGTAATTATTATTGCAGTATTACCAAAGTCAAATATCAGAAAAACCGGCGTGCCGCCGGTGTCGTGTTCGGCCCGGTGCCCGGGCAGTCGTGTTTGCGATTCCGTTCGCTGCGCTCACTGCGTGGTAAGCGTAAATAAGTTGTTCCCGCGGTGCTGATTTTTTAGCGTAATAACATATCGGTCATGCGACAGCGTCTTTCAAAACTCCCAGAGTTATTTTACACTAACTAAAGCCTCATTGGAATAATTCGTTTTTTACAGCAAATAATATCATCAGAGCATTAATAATCAATTTACAGGAGGGTAAGTATGGATCTCAGAACTGATCTTGCGCTTGAGGCGCATCAGATAAACGGTAATCACATAAAGGGCGTTGAAACAGATATCAGGCACTGCGGCAACCTTAGAATAAGCCGTATGCAAATCACCGGCGGGGAAGCTGCCTCCAGACTTTGCAAAGCTGCCGGACGATATATTACCGTGGAAGGATTACCTCTGACAGATAATTTTCGTGATGTGCGTCAGCAGATAGAGGCAATAGCCCATGAGCTTGAGCAGCTTTTGCCGAAAGAAGGATCCGTACTCGTTATTGGTATAGGAAATACAGATATCACACCGGATTCTCTCGGACCCAAAAGCGCGGATAGTGTTCTTGCAACAAGGCATATCAGCGGCGAACTCGCAAAAAGCACAGGCCTGGATAAGCTTAGGTCTGTGGCTGTGCTTTCTCCCGGAGTTCTGGGACAGACAGGAATAGAGGTCGGTGAGATCATAACCTCTCTTGCAAAAAAGCTGCGTCCTGCTGCCGTGATAGCCATTGACGCTCTGGCATCAAGAAGTCTTTCGCATCTTGGCCGTACAATACAGATATCCGACAGCGGAATTTCACCCGGCTCAGGTATCGGCAACCACAGACTAAGCCTTACCAAAGCAACTCTTGGTATTCCGGTGATCGGAATGGGAATGCCTACAGTCGTAGACGGATTGACTCTTGCCTGCGATATACTCGGCAAGGACTCTATTGATAATAAGGATATTCTTCCGGCTCAGGAACGGCTTATCGTCACACCCAAAGAAATAGATCTTCTTACCATGCGCGCATCAAGACTCATAGGTATGGCAATTAACTGCGCATTACAGAAGGCATATGATTTTGATGAGCTTGCTTGTCTTGTATCATAAATAAAACTGATCTTGCATATATTATTTCAGGATACAACTTAAACGACTCTGCTTTTAAATAACAAAAATCACTCTGCCAGCCCCGAATGCGAGGAGGAAAAGCTATGAGGATAAAAAAAAGCGGAATTCGCAAAGCCGGAATATCTGTAATGTCAGCCATACTTATTCTATCGGCTTCGGTCTGCACTGCTTTGAGAATATCTGAAATGGGAATCCCTGTTTCCATAGATACTCTTGCGGCCGAAACTACAATGCCGTCCGGAATCCACAATCATCAGGACATCAGCTCAGAAATATATGAACCTAAAGATAATACGCTTTCTTCCCAGATATCAGCAACTCCAGAAAATCCTGATATTCCGGAAGCAAAAAACGAAACCGAAAAAGCAGAAGAAAAAAGCTCTGATTCTGAACCGATATTTGAAAGCTCGCAAGCAGATGATAACGAGCTTAAAGCCTATGATAAAGAACACGAGGGAGAAGAAAAATTTCCGGTAAAGGAGATGACAATTACTCGCGGAGATATTTCATATCAGAATATACAAGTAAAAAATGCTTCTTCTTTTGAACTCGATATAAAAAAGGAACTCGACGGCAATCTTGGTTTCAAACTTGAAAAGACCGATCAACCGCAGGTTCTTATATATCACACACATACATGCGAAAGCTTCCTTACTTACGATACCGGCTACTATTACGAAAGTTTTTATCCGAGATCAAAGGATAAATCAAAAAACGTATGTGCAGTAGGAGAAGAAATAACAAAACAGCTTAACAATGCAGGGATCAAAACAATTCACGATACCACTCTGCATGATGATCCAAGCTATAGCGGAGCCTATTACCGAAGTACAGATACAGTAGAACAATACCTGAAAAAATATCCAAGTATAAAGGTAGTTCTTGACATCCACCGTGACGGCATCGGAACTGAAAATCAGCGAAGCAAACCGGTTTTTAGTGCAAACGGCAAAAAGGCGGCTCAGATAATGATTTTAGCAGGTTATAATTATGATAATGACGAAAGCTTCAAGGACTGGGAATATAACCTGCGTTTTGCATTAAAGCTGCAGGAAAAAGCCCAGCAAATGTACCCTGATATGACAAGACCATTATATCTGGGAGATTTTATGTATAACATGAACATCAATTCCGGTTCTCTGCTTATTGAGATCGGTTCTGACTCAAATACAATTGAAGAGGTTCGTTATTCAGGATATCTTTTGGGAAACGTTATCAGCGAATTGCTTGATCCTGAACAGTAACATGCTTACAGTAGTTTATTCTCACTTGTTTATCGTATTACAATGAAAATTCAAAGCAAGAGGAACTTTTTTTCTGCCATAATTACTATTCTATGAATTAAAAAATTTTGTTATAATATATTAATAAAAAGGAAATTATTGTTAACGGCGGTGAAAAAATGAAAATTACAAAATATACACTTACCGTTATTGCTGCTGTCTTTATCGCAGCAATGCCTGTATATACAACTGCATATGCCGAAAACGAAACAACCTCATCACAAGAAGAAACGACTGTAAATACTACTGAGGAAAGCCCCTCCCAACAGTCCGAACCAACAACACCTTCCGTACCGGAGTCGTCCGTAACGCCGGAATCTTCAATTCAACCCGAATCCTCAATTGAGCCGGAATCTTCAATTGAACCCGAATCCTCAATTGAGCCGGAATCTTCTGTTGAACCCGAGTCCTCAATTGAGCCTGAGTCCTCATACGATCCTGAACCTTCCGAGGAACCTGAACCCTCAGAAGAACCTGAACCCTCAGAAGAACCTGAACCCTCAGAAGAACCCGAGCCCTCAGAAGAACCTGAGCCTTCAGAGGAACCTGAATATTCATATACAGAAGAATCCAATAATGAGTGGGAACAGTCTTATGAAGAGGATCCATACACACTGGAAAGCACAGAAAGTGTTTCCGAAAGCAAACCAGCTGTAATTGATCCGTTTGCAGCAGCAGCCGGAATAAGATATCCTGTTCCGGCAAATTCCCCTGAGTTCAAACCCCAGGAAACCAGCGCAGAAACCACCTCTTCACAAAGCTCAGCAGAAGCAGCAGCTATTATCAAACCTGATACTAAATTATTAAATGCGCCTCCTATGCCTGCCGACGAGCAATCTGTATCTGTCCCATATAATCAGCAAAATGATAACTCATCTATTTTCCTGGGAATGATATTCTGGTCCGTGATCGGTATTGTTGTCACAGCAGTACTTATTATTATATTGAACCTCAAAGGCGCAGATTCGGAATTTGCGTTCAGCAGAAAACGCTATCATAAGGGTGAAAATAATTCTGTAAGTCATATTAATATAAGATAATAATATATCTTAAAAGCTTTGCGGCTATATTTAAGGCTCCGGCATTTGCCGGAGCCTTTTTGTGATCACTTGACCGTAACCGTCATTAATTTTTGTGACATATTTCCTTGCGCATCCCTGATCTTTACAAGAATCTGATAGCCTGTTGCAGTTCCGGGTCTGAGCACAGCGGTATTTTCGCTGCCGAACTCAGTTCCTTTAAGCGTCCAGTCTGTATCATTGCCTTTTTTATAATAGAATGCATAACTATAAGGTGATTTTCCGCCTGTCGCTGAACCGGTAATTGTTATTGTATCTCCGATCTTTGCGCTTGTTGCGCTGACTGTAGAATTATTAACAATTTCGGCCGTATTTCCGCTTACTGTTACAACCATTGTCTTTGTTCTTATTGTACCTGAAGCATCCTTGACCATTACCATGATCTCGTATTCTGTTGCAGTTGCAGGATTCAAGGTAACTGACGATGCAGTTCCGAATTCTGTTCCTTTCAATGTCCAGCTTGAAGCATTACCCTTCTTGTAATAGAATGAATATCTGTACGGCGCATTGCCGCCCTCTGCTGCGCCTGTTATCTTTACAAAATCATATATCCTTGCATTTTCGGCGCTTACAGTTGATCTGTTTACAAGCGTGGATTCATTTTCAGTAACATTGATAGTAATAATCTTTGTCTTGACTGTTCCGGAAGCATCCTTGATTTTAACCATAACTTCGTATTTTGTTGCTGTTACCGGATTAAGCTGCGCTGTAGAAGCAGTACCGTATTCCGTTCCCTTTACAGTCCAGTTTGACGCATCGCCTTTCCTGTAATAGAACGCATATTTGTACGGCGCCTTGCCGCCTTCCGCTGCTCCACGTATCGTTACAGTATCGCCTGTACGAGCATTTGTGCTGCTTACCGTTGAAAGATTTGTAAACGGATTCTCATTTACCTCGATACTCATGATCTTGGTTCTGACTGTTCCTGCGCTATCCTTTATCTTTACCATTACTTCATAATTCGTAATCGTACCAGGTTTTAGCGTAACGGAATTATCTGTTCCATATTCGGTACCCTTAAGTGTCCAATTTGTAGTATCTCCCTTTCTGTAATAGAACGCATATTTATATGGCGCCTTGCCGCCTTCTGCTGCACCCGTTACTGTTACAGAATTTCCGATTTTAACACTTGATGCGCTTACTCTTGAACAGTTTACAAGTGAAGATGCTTCTGATGACGACTCAATTGAAAAGCCCTTCGTTCTTATTGCTCCTGCTGCATCCTTGACCTTTATAAGAACCTCATATGTTGCTTCCGAACCCGGCATAAGTGTTGCAGTTGTATCGCTGCCGAATTCTGTACCCTTTACCTTCCACTCAGTTTCATTGCCCTTCCTGAAATAGAATGCATAGCTGTAGGGCTCCTGACCGCCTGATGCTGCGCCCGTAATCGTAACACTCTGGCCTATAATAACTGCGGTCCTGTTAACTGTAGATTCATTACGGTAAACCGATTCTGATTCAATATTGAAGGTTTGTTCTTCCACTCTGTCTGCGCTGTCCTTAACAGCAATTCTTACTTCATATTTTGCTGCTGTTCCGGGGGTAAGTACTGCCTGAGAAGCTGTGCCGAATTCTGTACCCTTAACTTTCCATTCTGTTTCGTTTGCTTTTCTGAAATAGAATGCGTATTTGTACGGAAGCTTACCGCCGTATGCCACAGCGTCAAGGGTTACATTTTCTCCGACCTTGACCTTAGAAGCGCTGACTGTTGATTCATTTGTAAGCGCCTGATTAACGTTCGTTCTGATATTTGCAGATACAACAGTTCCTGCCGCATCCTTAACCTTTACCATTACATCATAATTTGTCGCTGTAACCGGATTCAGCGTAATGGTATTTTCAGTGCCGAACTCCGTTCCTCTCAGTGTCCATGCTGCTGCGCTGCCCTTTCTATAATAGAAAGAATACTTATAAGGAGATTTACCCTTCTGCGCAGTCGCTGTAAATACTATATTATCGCCCGTATATACTTCATCATCTGATACCTCAAGCGATACAGAAAGGTCACTTACTATCCTTACAGTTTTGTGCGCTGTTACGGTATATCCGGACTTATCTGCAGCTGTTACCGTAAACGCATAGCTGCCTGTTGAAGCAAGAGTTGCGCTTGCTACGTTCTTATTAACTGAAAGCGTTACTCCATCCGGTGCATCAAAGCTATAAGCAATCGGTGAAAATCCGCCCGTTAAATTTGCCGTAAGTGTAATCTTGGTGTTCGGAGCGGCTTCATCCGCCGATGCCGTCAATTCCACTGCAGGTTTCTCAGCAGAATAAACAGTCTTGCTTGCAGAAGCCGTATTTCCCTTGGAGTCGCTGACGGTTAGAGTTATTTTCTTTGTTCCGGAAACTTCCGGAGAATAAACTGCGCTTGTGCCCGAATCAGATATTATCGTACCGTCATCAAGCTTAATCTGATAGCTAAGCTCTCCTATACCGCCGTTTGCCGAAGCATTCAGATACATTGACTCACCTATATAAACATAATCGCTTGCGCTGCTCAATGATGCAGTAATCTTATCGGCTACGTTTACGGTCTTGCTCGCGCTTACTGTTGTACCTGCCTTATCTGTAACCTTAACAATTACCTTACATCGGCCTGCGGCTTTTGGGGTGACGGAAACACTGTTTGTAGTACCTGATGTGATAACTGTACCATTTTCATATTCAAACTGATATGTCAGTGTTGATGCGCCGCCCGTTGCAGCAGCAGTAAATCTGACACCTGTTCCGACAATAACATCATCTACAGAAGATGAAAGTGTTACCTCCGGTCTTTGCGCTGCTGTTATCGTTTTTTCTGCTGTAGCCTTATTGCCAAGCTCATCTTTTACGGTAAGCGTTATTTTTTTGCTTCCTGTTGTCTGAGCAGTATATTCTGCCTGAGCTGACTCTGAAATAACTGTGCCGTTGCTGAGCTTGAATTCATACGTATAATTTCCGAATCCTCCCGAAACAGCCGAACTGAGTATCATTGGTTCGTTCAAATAAACATAGCTGCCGGCGCCGGATATTTCTGCTGTTACTTTATCTGCAACTGTGATAACAGACCCCGATGTTTTAATATCACCGGTCGAATCAGTAACAGTAACCCTCACGGTAAACGTGCCCGTTTCATTCATCGTTACAGACGTTGACGATGATGTACCGGTTATTTCTGTACCGTCGGCATATGAATAGCTATATGTATACGGCGCAAAGCCTCCGTTCACAGATGTTGTTAAAGTGACCTTTGTTCCTTTAGTTACGCGGTCACTGCTTACACCAAGCTCTGCCGACATCTCGCTTGTAACTGTGAATGTTACTCTCATTTCCGTGCTGTTATTATTTTTGTCAAAGACTTTTACCTTTACTGTATGATCTCCCGGATCATTTCTTGAAAGATCAACTGTATTTCCGCTGCCTGAAATTGCTGTACCGTCCGTATATTCGTAAGAATATGTATACGGCGCATATCCGCCTGCCGCATTAACGCTGAGGGTTATTGTATCCCCAAGATAAACAGCGTTATCCGAAAGATCTGCTGATACAGTCATTTTATCCTTTACAGTTATAGTTATCTGATCTTCAACTCTATGATCCTTTGTATCCTTTACGGTTACAATAATGGTGTAGGAACCCGGATCACGGCTGCTTGTACTAAAGCTAAGGGTTTTTGATGTGCCTGCTATCTCGGTTCCGTCTGCAAATCTGTAGCTGTAATAATATGTCGTTGAAAAACCGCCGGACGCATTAGCTGTTAACGTTACCGAATCTCCCTTGATAAGCTCTGTTCTGGGCGCTGTCAGATCAACGCTAAGCGGTTCTGTAACTGTTACACTCTTGCTTGTTTCTGCTGTATTACCCTTATCATCAGTAACGATAATACGGAAAGCAAGTGAACCGCTTCTGTCGGGAGTAAATGTAACTTCATTTCCCGATGAAGGTATTTCTGTTCCGTCAGGATATTCAAAGCGGTAGCTCAGAGGCGCAAATCCGCCGGATGCGCTTGCATTAAGTGTAAGACTTTCGCCAAGCATTATCTTTGTATCTGACGAAGCCGCTGTAAGAGTTATCTTTGAAGCAGCTGTCACAGTTTTTTGCGCTGATACAGTCTTGCCGGCCTTATCTGTTGCTGTTGCGACAACTATATATTCACCTGCTGATGCCGGAGTATAGTTTGCCACACCGTTTGTGCTGCTGAGAGAAGAACCGTTAACGGTATATTTGTATGTCACAGTACCATAGCCGCCTGTAGAGGATGCTGTAAATGTGACCTTTGTACCTGTAAGCGGAGTGAGCGATGATGCTTCCAGTCCCATCTCCAATGGTTCATATATCGAAACCGTAACAGACGCATTTGCAATATTGCCGTTTTTATCCTCCGCCGCAGCGTTTATTACATAATCCCCTGCTCTGTCGAGCTGGAGAGCTGCCGTATTACCTGAGGATACTATATTCTGTCCGTTTTCAAATTCAAATTCATAAGAGATCGGTTCAAAACCGCCTGTTGAAATTGCTTCAACCGTAAACGGCACACCCTTCTGAACAGCCGATGATGAAAGGCTGAGATCAAGAGTGATCGGCGTTGTAGCCACTATTTCATAAGGAATATCTACTCTGTGATCGTATGCATCCTTCGCTGTTATTACGATGGAATATGTTCCTGCCTTTGTCGGCTTGAAAATATAGGTATTTCCGCTCTTTGTCATACTGCCGCTGTTTGTGCAGGTATATGAATAGCTTATAGGCTCAAATCCGCCCTCCGATGAGAAAGTAAATGTGACCTCATTGTTCACGTATACCTCTGTCGCTGATGCATTTACCTCAAACAACAGTCTGTCAGCAACCTTGATAGTTTTATTAGCTGTGACCGTATTGCCCTTTCTGTCCGATGCCGTTATATTGACAACATATTCACCATTTTGATCAGGCGAGATTACTGCCGTATTTTGTGATGGTCCTGTGATAACACTTCCGTCATCATATGAGAAGCTGTATGTATACGGTGCAAATCCGCCGGTAAGCTCTGCTGTAATATCAGCTGATTCTCCGCGGAATATAGCTTCTGAAGATACAGTGGTCGTAAGATTAAGCTTATCTGCAACCACAATATTCTTTTGTGCGCTTACGGTGTTGCCGCTCTTATCCCTTACAGAAGCAATGATCGTATAATTGCCTGCCGGCCTATTTATAGTTACATTGTTTGAAGCATTTGTTCCCGATATTGCTGTACCGTCAGAATATTTGTAGCTGTAGGTGTATGACGGGAATCCGTCAGAAGCAGTCGTTGTTAGGAGAAGCTTGCTTCCGGACAGCACCTCAACCTGATCTGAATCGAGCGTTACAGAAAGAGCATTTGCCGCGCTTACTGTAACTGTCTTTGAAGCGCTGTTGTTATATATATCAGTAACAACCACCTTTATAGTATAGCTTCCTGTTTCAGCAGGAGTAAATTTTGTTTTATTGCCGTTGGATGCAAGCTCAGTTCCGTCAGCAAGTGTAAATTTGTAATTGAGTGTACCAAATCCGCCGGATGCCTGTGCCTCTATATTTGAACTGTTTCCGAGTATAATATAGGAATTATCCGCAGACATATCCGAAATAACGATTTTTTCTGCCGTATAGATAGTTATACTTTTTGTGATCGTCGTGCCCATTGAATCGGACGCAGTAAAGTAAATTGTTTCCTGACCCGCAGCTGTCGGTTTATATGTATAGGTCGAGCCTGTGGAAAGCTGTGTACCGTCAGCAGACGTATATTTTTTGCTTACTGTACCCATACCGCCTGTCACAACCGCTGTCAGGGCAGAACTGCCGCCCTTGAGTATGTGATCTTTATCTGCGCTCAGGCCTACTGAAAGTGGATTTGCCGAATTGAATTTCTTTGACGCAGAAGCAGAATTGCCGTTTCTGTCTGTATATGTTACAGTAACAGTCAGACTGCCCGTTGACTGCGGCACAAATGTAACCGTATTTCCCGTGCTTTCAAGAACAGTACTGCCAAGCTTGAATACGTATGTTCCGTTTCCGAAACCGCCGCTGCCATTAGCTGTAAAAGTAATACTCTGATTCGTATAAACCTGATCAGCAGAACTGTCGAGTGTTACCTGAGGCGCAGAAGCTGCCGTCACGCTGACTTCCTGCTGCGCTGTACCGTAAGAGTCTGTTCCGGTAACAACTACAATGTAGTTTCCGGGTTCGGATGGTGTGAATGATACGCTTGTGCTTGTACTAATATCCTTTATAACGTCACCGTTCTTAAATGCATATGTATACTTATATGTCGAACCAAAACCGTTTGAACCGACTGCCTTTATCGTTACGGATTTACCCACAATGATCTCAGGGGTCGTTGTCGATGCTGTAAGCGTAAACGGTAAAGCAACTGAGTATGAAATTTCCTTATTTGCTGTATTACCATTTCTGTCAGTATATATTACCTTTATCTTGTGAGAACCCTTAGTACCAATTGTCATTGTTGCAGTATTTCCGCTGCTCGGTACAGTTTCTCCGTCAAGTAGGAAACTGTAGCTGCCGCCGGAATATCCGCCCTGTGCGCTAGCTGTAAAAGTTACTGCTTCATTGGTATATGCCTTAGCTTGTGACGGCTCAATAGTTACTGTCGGTTTTGCGCTTACTTCTAAAACAATCTCGGCTGTTGCTTCCCCTCCGAGTGAATCGCTCGCGGTATACTCAATCGTATATGTCCCTTCCGTATCAGCCCTGAAAACATAATACGAATTTCTGCCGGTCACACCTGTTTCCACACATCTGTAACTGTATGAATAAGGTGAAAAACCTCCCTCAACCGACGCATCTATTCTTACTGAATCTCCCACTACAAGTTCTGTCTTTGGTGCCGAAAGTGAAATCACAGGCTGATTTTTAACTGAAACAGGACAGTTTATAGAAGACGTTGTTCCCTTACTGTCTGTTGCGGTAACCGTAACTGTGTATTCGCCTTCTTCGTTTTTAGTAAAGCTGCATACATCTCCCTGTGAAGGAATCTTGTTTCCACCTTCATAAAAATCATATGTTATCGGAGCATATCCGCCTGTAGCCTTTCCGGTAATTGTTACATATGCTCCTGTATACATCATATTGGAGCTTAAGGTCACACCCGCAGTCAATGGTCCGATACCCGTCAGCGAGGCATTTGCCTGCTCTGTATGTCCGGCAGCATCCGTTGCTGTCGCTATTATATTGAAAGTCCCGACTTTCGTGACCTTAAAGCTATATGACGAAGTACTGCTCGTACCTATTGATGTTCCGTCCTCGTATGAGAAAGTGTACGTTATCGGCGCCAGACCGCCTGATTGATTCAAATGTACCGAAACATACTGATCCTTATCTCCCGCATATGATGCATCCGCAAATGACAGAGTCATCGGATCAGTTACTGTCAGAGTCTTTGTTGTATACTGACTGACACCATCACTGTCTGTAACGGTTCCTGTTATTGAATAAACACCATTCACAACAGGTGACAGTGAATATTCTCCGTTATTCATAGTCATCTGATGCTCAACACCGTCCGGGCCGGCATATTTCAGGCTGTAGGAATAAGGCTCGATTCCTCCGTGCCCTGTCATATCTACAGTTACCTTTTCCCCGGGATACGCTCCTATTGCAGAAAGATTCACATCCACCGACGGAGCCGCAACTATAGTGAAAAGCAGTATCTTGGTCCTGCCGAAATACTCACCCAGTCCATTAACTGTTATCTGTGCTGTAGTTCCGGTATTTATATTATTTTTATAGGTAAGAGTATAATCCTGACCTAAAGTAAGAACACTATTATTTTCATCAGTGATAGTCAGCGGAGGTTCAATACCGCTTCCTGTTCGTGTCCACTTATTCTTATAGTTAAATGTACACTCCGTAAACTCTTTTCCGTATACATTTACTTTTACTTCATTATAATAAGGATCACCATCATCACACAAAAGCGCCATAGTAACTGTAGCTGTTCCGCAAGACAAAGCAGTAATATTTCCTTCGTCATCGGCTCTCACTATTCCAGAAGGACTAACAGTCAGATCCGGTATGATATACGCATAACAGTTGTTTTCAGTATTTTTGGCCTTATATAATAATTGCTGGATTTCTCCTTGCTCAAGATACATATTGTTATATGATGAAACGCTCTGAATATTAAGATTTGACAATAATGCTTCTCTTCGTACATTTTCAGTTTCATCCGGAGTATCTCTGAGAGTCTGGGCTGTGATCTCCACAAGCGATTCATTGACAGTTTTTTCATTTGTCAACCTTACGCATACAAAAACATTATTATCATCATTATTTACAGTGATAACACCTACGCCCATTTCATACACTGAAGCCGCTTTTACTGCCGTAGTTTCTGTATTTGTAAAAAGCGAATCCAATATTGTTTCAGCTGAATTCGTGGATTTCAGAACCGCTTCATAGTATTTATTTCCGTTTGTATCATCATAGCCGTAAAAGCGATTCATAAGATCGGATTGTTCGGTTTTGATAGGAAGCTCAGCAGCGCGTTCCATTGCTTCATCAGTAATATTTCTGTCAAGCTTAAGCAAAGACAATCCGGCAGCTTGACGCCTGCTGTTGATACCTTCAAAAATATCGGCGGCAAGAGAATACTTCTTCGTGACATCTTTAATCTTTATATCAGCTGTCGTTCCTGCCGCATCAGCTGTAATAATGGTAATACTGAGCATTGACAGTATCATTGCAACTGAAAGCAGCGTACTTATGATCCTTCTTGTCAATTTTCCCTTCCTAAACTTTTTCATATCAAGCCCATCCTTTACAATAAAGATTACTTTCATTCTATCACATAATTACTTAATTTTCAATATTATTTATTTTCTTATTTGTATAATTTTGTTTAGTTTGCACTATGAAATTTCCATAAAAAATCACGCCTGACATTATATGTCATAGCGTGATTTCTAAAATATCAGTTTTTTAACTCATAGCTTTCAGATAATAAAGCTTATTGTCGCCTTTGCGCTGATATCAGCTGACCTTTATATCGAAGGTCTTTGATTTTACACTTCCTGCGCAGTCCTTGATACTAATCTTTACATTATAGGTCGTTGCTGTGCCCGGAGTAAGCGTTGCTGTTGTTGCTGTGCCGTAT